>NZ_JBEXQA010000013.1:0-24088 GCF_040612395.1 Streptomyces sp. NPDC006430 | reverse complement strand
GCCGCCCACCGACCAGGACAGCGGGGTCCCGAACCCGCCCACCGACGGGGACGTGACCAACGGTGCGGGCCCCTGCGGTGGCGCGGGGTGGTTCGACATGACCCGGGACTTCAACGCCGCCTACGCCGGGAAGCGCACCAGCTCGGACAAGTTCCTGCCCGAGCAGGTCGTCGAGGAGGCCCGGGTCCGCAAGGGCCGGGACGCCGGCGAGGCGCTCCTGACCTTCACGACCCGATCGGTCGGCAAGGGCGTCGGTGAGGACGGCCGCAGGCTGGCGCAGGGGTTCGTGGCATGGCGGCAGCAGGTGTACGGGGACCACGGCACGGTGTCCGTCCGGACGCCGGACGGGCAGGTGGTAGCCACCGCCCCCTGGTGAGGGCCGACGCCTTCGGGTCAGGGCCGCTGCGCGTCCCAGAAGGCGCACCGGTGTGCGGCGCGCCCGTCCTCGCACCGGATGCCGTCGGCTTCCGGTGCGAACGACAGGACGGTCGCGGTCGGACCGAACCGCGGCCACGCGGGGCCCCGGCCGCGCGGGGCGCACCGCGAAACCGTGCGAAGCGCCGTACGGGAAGTCCACCGGCGCGTGCGCTGGCCCGGGGCGGCTAGGGCGTCCGGGCGCGGCCTACCGCCGCTCCAGCACGCCCCGTACGTAGGCCGCCTGGCCGGCGTGCTGGAGGTCGTCGGCGAGGATGCTGACCAGCCGGACGCCCAAGGTGACCGGCGGGTCCCAGCCCGCGTCGACCACCCGGTCCAGGTCGGCGGCGGCGAGCCCGCGGAGGAAACCGGTGCTCTGTTCGTGGACGGCGTCGAAGTACCCCAGCAGCAGGTCGCCCGAGTCGACGAGGACCGTCCCGACCTGGCGGGCCGTGTGGCCGTAGCCGGTGGCCGCGGCGGGAAACGGCAGGGCGAACCGGGTGAACCAGTCCTGGGCCGTCCAGATCTGTTCCCACCCCGAGGCGTCCGCCACGTGGTCGTCCTGCACCCGGGTCAGATGCCACACCAGCCACGCGATCGAGTTCGCCCCCGCATCGGTGCGGGCGTTCAACTCCTCGGCCGAGAGCCCCTCGACCACGTCGTGCACCACCTCCCGGATGCGCCCGTACCCGTCGGCCAAGACCTCCGTCGCCTTCATGTACCGTCCCCAGACCTGTTCGCGAAACTTTGACGTACGTACGCCATCGGCCGGCGCCCCGCGGCCACCGGCCGATGTCCGAGCTCACGCCCGACTACAGGGGAAACACGTTCCTGTCGTCCGTCTTGCTCTCCTGCTCGCTCTGCTCCTGGAGCCGGCGGGCCTTCTCCTGGAGCCTCCGGCGCTCCTCCGGGTCGGTGGAGCGCTCGGCCGCCTTGTTCAGCTCCTGCGCCTTCTCGCGCAATTGCCGGGTCCGGCCCTGGGACTCGCCTGCGTTCATGATCACTCCTCGGATGTGGGGGTAAGGAGGGCGGATTCAGCGAAACAGCAGGGCCGCGCCGACGCATCTCGAACCGTCCCCTCGCGTGACTTCGCGCAGGTGGCTCCCCCATTTGCACGCCCCGAATGGCGCAGCGGAGCACGGTGCCACTGAATGTGACCAAGCGCGTGCGCTTCTCGTGACGCACGTTGACCGGCGCGCGATGTGGAGACCTGCGCGTCGGCGAACGGAGCTTTCCATGAACGACCCGATCACGCTCGCGGCGACGCAGGACGACGAGGGCGGTCCCGCAGACCCCGCCGGGATCGTCCGGCTCCCCCGGCCCGTGCAGCCGCCGCCGGTCCCGCCGCCGTGGCGTGCGTACCCACCGCCCTACGCGAGCAGGTTGACCCCCCGTGTGAACAGCCCGGGCAACCGCGCGGCCAACGGGACGATCCGGCCTGCGAGCCGGGGTTGTTGGCGCGCCCAGAGCAAGGATGCGGTCAGCATCCGGTAACTGCGCGACAGGTCCCGCCAGGCCCGCTCGTACGCCTGCGGCCGACCCTCCCCTACGCAGCGGACCAGTTCGCCCGCGGCCGTCACGGCCAGGGTGAGGCCCTCACCCGTCAGCGCGTCCACGTACCCCGCCGCGTCCCCTACGAACAGCACCCGCCCGGCGACCCGCACCCGGGCCCGCTGGCGCAGCGGCCCGGCGCCGCGCACCACCGAACCGGCAGCCCCGCCCAGCCGCGAGGACAGCAGCGGGAACCGGGTGAGCTGTTCATCGAAGGGGGCGCGCTCGGAGGTCAGGAGCGCCACGCCAACCCGGCCGGCTCCCAGGGGGGTCACGTACGCCTCGCAGTGCGCCGACCAGTGGACCTCGACCAGGTCGCTCCAGGGTTCCACCGAGTAGTGGCGGCGCAGCCCGTAGCGCGCCGGCCGGCCGGGGGCGGGCGGCGCCGCCAGTCCCAGACCGCGCCGGACGGCGGAATGGAGGCCGTCCGCCGCCACCAGGTGGCGGGCCGTCAGGCCTGCCGCGCCGACACGGTCGTCGTCCTGGCGGACCTCGCCGACGCGGCGCGCGAGCACCCGTACGCCCAGCCGGTCGGCACGTTCGGCCAGCGCCGCTTGGAGGACGGTCCGGCGGGTGCCCAGACCGGGCCCGGTGCGGAACAGTCCCTCCGCGTGCAGGCCGCTCACCCCGTCCAGGTAGCGGATTCCGTGGAAAGGCCGGCCTGGGACGGACACGCCCAGGTCCAGGAGGCGGCGTACGGCCCCCGGCATCAGGCCCTCGCCGCAGGCCTTGTCGATCGGGGAGGGGCGCGGCTCCAGGACCACGACCTCCATCCCGGCCAGCGCGCCGTGGATGGCCGTGGCCAGGCCCGCCGGGCCGCCGCCCACGACGAGCAGGTCGATCACCGGGCCCCGTCCCCGGCCGGTACGGGAGGGTGGCGCAGCGGTGCGGCGTGCGCCAGCGCGTCCTCCTCGCAGCGGATGCGTACGCCCAGCAGCAGGAGGTTGAGCACGGTGAAGCTGGCCGCCGTCACCCAAGCGGTGTACACCAGCGGCAGCGCCGCGCCTTCCACGACGACCGCCACGTAGTTGGGGTGGCGTAGGAGGCGGTACGGCCCCGCCGACACCAGCGGCAGCCCCGGGACCACCAGTACCCGGGTGTTCCAGCACGTGCCGAGGGTGACGATGCACCACCAGCGCAGCCCTTGTGCCGCCAGGGCGAGACCGAGGGCCGGCCAGCCCAGCGCGGGGAGGAACGGGCGGGCCGCGACGAGTGGTTCGACCACGCACCCCAGGAGCAGCGCGGTGTGCAGGGCGACCATGACCGGATAGTGGCCGCGGCCGTACTCCTGGCCGCCGCGGTCGAGGCTCCAGGTCGTGTTGCGGCGGGCGGTGGCGAGTTCGGCGAGCCGCTCGGCCGCGACCACCCCCAGGAGCAGCAGGTACGGGGTCATCGGGTGCATCGAGCTCATGGGGTGCGTCCAGCTCATCGAGTGCAACGGGGTCATAGGAGTCATCGGGTTCATGGACACGGGGGCGGTCACCAGCGCAGCAGGACGAGTTCGGAGGCGAAGCCCGGTCCGAAGGCGACCATCAGCCCGACCGAGCCCGGCGCGGGCGGCCGTGCGGCCTGGATCCCGCTGAGGACGTGCAGGACCGAGGCCGACGAGAGGTTGCCCGCGTCCGCGAGTGAGCGCCGGCTCGCCGCGAAGGCGTGGCCCGGCAACGCCAACGCGTCCGCCAGCACGTCGAGGACCTTGGGCCCGCCGGGGTGGACGATCCAGGCGTCGACGTCCGCGGGCTTGAGGTCGTGGCCGGCGAGGAAGGTCTCGACCTCCTCGGCCACGTGCAATCGCACCAGGGCGGGCAGTTCGCGGCCCAGCACCATCCGGAATCCCCAGTGACCGATGTCCCAACCGAGGAGCCCCTCGGTGCCGGGATAGAGGCGGCTGCGCGAGGCCACCACGGAAGGCCCCGGTCCCGTGTCGTGCAGCGGGTGGCCGCGGCCGACCGCGAGGACGGCGCCGGCCCCGTCGCCGAAGAGGGCGCCGGCCACCAGGTTCGCCATCGACGTGTCCGAGGGCTGCAGGGTGAGCGAGCAGAGCTCGGTGGACAGCAGGAGGGCCGCGTGGTCGGGTCGACCGGTCAGGTAGTCGTGCAGCAGACCGACGCCGGCGACGCCCGCCGCGCAGCCGAGGCCGAAGAGCGGTACCCGCTTCACGTCGGGGCGCAGACCGGCACGGCCGGCGAGACGGGCCTCCAACGAGGGCGTCGCAAGCCCCGTCACCGTGGTCGACATGACGAGGTCGATCTCGCGCGCCGTCGTACGGGCCGCGGCCAGCACCCCTTCGAGTGCGCGGGCGCCGAGCTCCTCGGCCGTCTCCACGAAGAGGGCGTTCGTACGGCCGAAGTCGTTCGACGGCCCGTAGCGCTCCAGCGGGAGTGCGAGGTGGCGGGACTCCACGCGCACCGAGGCGTGCAGCCGGTGGAGCAGTGCGGTGTCGGCCCCCGCCGGCAGGAAGCGGGCGAGCGCCGCAGTGATCTGGGACTGGGGATAGCGGTGGGGCGGGAACACACTGCTCACTGCCAGGACACGCGTCATTGATTCAACATAGGCAAAAAATGACACGACGTGAGGAATCAGGCATACCGGGCGCGGCGCGGCATAGCGTGACGGCGTGCCCCCTGCCAGAACCACCCGCGGAACCTCCCGAACCGGAACCACCTCCCGAACGCGAACCACGACCACACCCGCCACGGACGACGGGGGGAGCGGACGGGTCCCACCCGGTGCCGGACCGCCGTCCTCCGTGGTGTTCGGCCTGCTCAAGGCTTGCCATCCGGGTCCCGCAGCCGCCGTGACACTCTTCGCCGCCGCACTCGCCGCAGCCGTGGGACGCAGCCTCCCGGGGGCGGTGCTCACCGTCGGCGCGGTGGCTGCGGGCCAGCTCTCGGTGGGTTGGTGCAACGACCGGAGGGACCTCGGCAGGGACCTCGCGACGGGCCGACGGGACAAGCCCCTGGTCCGCGGCGCGGTGCGGCCCGCCGTCGTGACGGCCGCCGCGCTCACGGCCCTGCTGCTGTGCGTTCCGCTGTCGCTGGCCACCGGACCGCTCGCCGGCTGCGCGCACCTGGGCGCGGTGGCCGCGGCCTGGGCGTACAACCTCCGGCTGAAGGGCACCGCCTTCTCCTGGCTCCCGTACGCCCTGGCCTTCGGACTGCTCCCCGCCTTCGTCACCCTGGGCCTGCCCGGCGCGCCGTGGCCGCCGTGGTGGCTGACGGCCGCGGCGGCCCTGCTGGGCGCCGGCGCGCACTTCGCGAACGTTCTGCCCGACATCGACGACGACCTCGCCACGGGCGTGGTCGGCCTGCCGCACCGGCTCGGCGCACGGCGCTCGGCGGTGTTCGGGGGCCTCCTGGTCCTCGGCGCGGCCGTGGCCCTGGTGGCCGGACCACCCGGGGAGGTACCTCCGTACGGATGGGGACTGCTGGCGGTGACGGCCGCGGTGCCCGTCCTGGCCGGTAGCCGGCTGACCGGCCGGAGCCGGGTCCCGTTCCTGGCCACCATGGCGCTGGCCGGGGCCGATGTCGTGCTGCTGCTGGTGCGCGGAGCCGCACTGGCCGCCCCCCGCTGAAGCGGGCGGGGCTCAGGCGGCGGCCGTGGTGGCCGCCGCGGAGGGCGGGCGGCGGGTACGGGTCCACGCCAGCAGCTGCTCGCGCGGCCAGGTGTTCACGACCCGCTCGACCGGCACGCCGCACTCCACGGCCCGTTCGCAGCCGAGCAGCTGCCAGTCCAGCTGGCCCGGGGCGTGGGCGTCCGTGTCGATCGCGAACAGCGTCCCGGCCTCCACGGCGAGGCGCAACAGCCGGCGCGGCGGGTCCAGCCGCTCGGGCCGACTGTTGATCTCCACAGCGGTTCCGGCCTCGGCGCACGCGGCGAAGACCGCCCCGGCGTCGAACTGCGACTCGGGGCGGGTACGTCCCGTCACGAGCCGCCCCGTGCAGTGGCCCAGGACGTCCATCAGGGGGTTGCGCACGGCGGCCAGCAGCCGTCGGGTCATGGCGGGCGACTCCATCCGCAGCTTCGAATGGACGGATCCGACGACGAGGTCGAGCCGGTCCAGCAGCTCCGGATCCTGGTCGAGGGAACCGTCGAGGAGGATGTCGCACTCGATGCCGGTGAGCAGCCGGAAGGGGGCCCACTGCTCGTTGAGTTCCGCAACCGTCTGCAGTTGCTCGCGCAGCCGCTCCGGCGAGAGCCCGCGGGCGACGGTCAGGCTCGGCGAGTGGTCGGTGAGCACGGCCCACTCGTGTCCCAGCTCGGCCGCGGCCCGCCCCATGGCCTCGATCGGGCTGCCGCCGTCGGACCACTCGGAGTGCAGGTGGCAGTCCCCGCGCAGGGCCGCGCGCAGCGCGAGGGCGGCGGGGCTCGCCGGCGGACCCTGGGGGTGCGCCGCGACCTCGTCCTCCAGCTTCTGCAGGTACGCGGGGATGCCCCCGTCGAGCGCCTCCCGCACCACCTGGGCGGTTTTCGGCCCGATGCCCTTGACTGCTTCGAGGGTCCCGGCCCCCACCCGCTCCGCCACTTCGCTCTCGCCCATCCGGGTCAGTGTGGCCGCTGCGGTCCGGAAGGCCCGGACGCGGTAGGTGGGCGCCTGTCCGCGCTCCAGCAGGAAGGCGATCCGTTCCAGCGCCGCGACCGGATCCATGGGTCTACCTCCTGGTCCCCCGATGTCGCCGATGGACACTGACTGCCATGGAGCCCATTGTGACGGGCAACCCCAAGGATGTCTTGGGGAGGGCATAAGCCTTGTTTATGAGGTCATAAGCGGGGGGCGGGTGCCGGGTTAGGGTCCCCTTAGCTTAGGGTTCCCTTGATCCAGTCTTTTTGTCGGTGAAGGGAACCTTTCATGCCTCGCCCCCTGCGGGTAGCAATCGTCGGCGCCGGCCCCGCCGGAATCTATGCCGCCGACGCGCTGCTGAAGTCCGAGGCCGCCGCCGAGCCGGGTGTGTCCATCGACCTGTTCGAGCGGATGCCCGCCCCCTTCGGCCTGATCCGGTACGGCGTCGCGCCCGACCACCCGCGGATCAAGGGCATCATCACCGCCCTCCACCAGGTGCTCGACAAGCCACAGGTCCGCCTGTTCGGCAACGTGGACTACCCGAACGACATCAGCCTGGATGAACTCCACTCGTTCTACGACGCCGTGATCTTCTCCACCGGCGCGACCGCGGACCGCGCGCTCGACATACCTGGCCTGGAACTCGAAGGCTCCTACGGCGCCGCCGACTTCGTCTCCTGGTACGACGGCCACCCCGACGTCCCGCGCAGCTGGCCGCTGGAGGCCGAGAAGGTCGCCGTGCTCGGCGTCGGCAACGTTGCCCTCGACGTCGCCCGCATCCTCGCGAAGACGGCCGATGAACTGCTGCCCACCGAGATCCCGGCGAACGTCTACGAGGGACTGAAGGCCAACAAGGCCCTGGAAGTGCACGTCTTCGGCCGTCGCGGCCCGGCACAGGCCAAGTTCAGCCCGATGGAACTGCGCGAGCTCGACCACTCGCCGAACATCGAGGTCATCGTGAACCCCGAGGACATCGACTACGACGAGGGCTCGATCGCCAGCCGCCGCTCCAACAAGCAGGCGGACATGGTCGCCAAGACCCTGGAGAACTGGGCGATCCGCGACATCGGCGAGCGTCCGCACAAACTGTTCCTGCACTTCTTCGAGTCGCCCGCCGAGATCCTCGGCGAGGACGGCCGGGTCGTCGGCCTGCGCACCGAGCGCACCGAGCTCGACGGCACGGGCAACGTCAAGGGCACCGGCCAGTTCACCGACTGGGACGTCCAGTCCGTCTACCGCGCCGTGGGCTACCTCTCGGACGAACTGCCCAAGCTGCCGTGGGACGTCGCGACCGGCACGGTTCCCGACGAGGGCGGCCGGGTGATCGAAGCCGGTGAGCACCTCCGGTCCACGTACGTCACCGGCTGGATCCGGCGCGGACCGATCGGCCTCATCGGGCACACCAAGGGCGATGCGAACGAGACGGTCGCGAACCTCCTGGACGACCACGCGGGCGGCCGACTGCGGACGCCCGCCTCGCCCGCACCGGAAGCCGTCGAGGCCTTCCTGGCCGAGCGGAACGTCCGTTTCACGACGTGGGAGGGCTGGTACCGGCTCGACGCGGCCGAGAAGGCGCTCGGCGAGCCCCAGGGTCGCGAGCGCGTGAAGATCGTCGAGCGCGAGGACATGCTGAACGCGAGCGGGGCGTAACCGCCACCCGTTCACGCAGGGGGCCACCACGGGCGGTGGCCCCCTGCGCCCGTGTCGGCGACCGTGCAGGCGCCCGGATCGGCGACGCGGAGGCGCTGGCGGACAGGGCGAGGCCGAGCGCGGCCACCCCGGGCGCTTCTCAGATCGTCATAAAATGGCCTGAACTCGATGCCGACGGCGTACGGCGCACAGCTGCCCGCAACGACCCAGGGCGTCCGGGACGGCCCTTGGGTACCCCGCGCCAGCCGCTGTCCGCCGTCGGTGCCGCCGGCAGCGCGCCGGGCGGGCCGGGCGCGTCAATCCCGGCTGCGGCAGCCCGTACGGCGGCCGGTTCGGGCTGTCCGGGAGTCGGGCCGTGCGGCGTGTCCGACGGCCCCGAAAACTGGAACCGCATGATGGTCCCTCGTGTCGGTCATGTACGTCGCGAACGAGCAGGACGAAACGGTGGTCAGCCGCGTCCGCTCCGCGCCCCCTCTGGGCGGCGAACGAATGAAACCCTACATAACGGTCCCCCGTACGAGTCATCGCACGGGAACCGAAGTCGGTTTCTGGTCACGGGTACGGCCGAAGTCCTGCGACCGGCCTTCCGCGGGGACCGTCACTGGTCCGGGGATCGGCACGGGGCAATCGGCCCGGCGCGGAATGCGGGCCGCTTCCCCGTGGTTCGGACCCGCCACCCCCGCCTACGGGCTCCGGGCGGGGGGACGCCGCCGAGGCTCTTGCCGAGGCCTCCCCGGTTCGCCAAGAGGAGTTCAAGGGCTGACGGTTGGAGCCCCGGGCGCAGTCCGGCGGATCGGCTGCACGAAGGGTGCCCGGCCACTACCGTTGCGGGCATGAGTGCCGATGACCTCAGCCCCGAGGACGTGTGGCCGATGCCGCCGGCCTGGATGTTCGGCTGTTCGCACTGCGCCCGCCTCTACCGGTCCATGAAGGAGATCCAGGAGGCCACGGCGGAACTGTGGCTCACCGGGGAGCGGGGAGTGGACTGGGACCCCCTGGACAGCGGCCCGGGCTCCCGCATCCGGCTCGCCCGCCACATGGCCCTGACACACGGGGACATGCTCCCCGACTGGACCCCGTCGTGCGGACGGTGCGCCGAGCACCGGCGCAGGGTGGAAAGGGCCGCCGACTCGGATCTGGGGCCCGGTGCCGCGCTCGTGGCCGCCGAACACCGGGCCGCACACCTCTTCGTCCCACCGCGGGGACTCGGCCTCTGAGCAACCGTGACCGAAGCGTCATCCGACGCGCACCCGCAACGGAGTGTCGCCCTTGCTACGGTCCTGCCCTCACGGGAGCCGCAGGAGGGCCAGCATGCACGTCAGACCCCGTCTACTCGTCGCCTCAGCGGTCCTGTCCGCAGTCCTGACGGCCTGCGGCGGCCACCCGAAGTCCCCCGCTTCCCCCGTCCCCTTGGCCGACACCCCCTCCTCCGGCTCCCCCTCGCCTGCTCCGACCGGATCGGGCACCCCGCCCGAATCCGCGCCGGCCCCCACTCCCACGTCCACCCCCACGTCCGCGCCCACTACCTCGGCCGCCCCCACGAAGTCGCCGACCGCACTCGTGGTCCCCGCTCCCGCGACCCGGCTGACCCTGACCGCGGCCACGGCGGGCGGCGCGCTGCGCCTGGTGCGCGGCGGACCTGCCCAGGAATTCACCGTCACCGTCCGCAACGGCAACTCCCGGGCCTACCCGCACCTGTTGGTCGCCTTCCAGATGGAGCCGCTGATGGGCGGGTCCGGGGACCTGCCCGGACCCGCCGACCCCTTCGTCCTGGAACGGCGCGATCCGGCCACCGGTGTCTGGCGCCCCGTGGAACTGCGCATGGCCACGGACGTCAAGCCGGCCCACCTCTACGAGGGCGGCGCCGCCCTCGCCCCCGATGCCTTCCGCACCGAGCGCTACCGGATGCGCGCCACCGCGACGGGGCCCAGCGGCAGCAGCCCCCTCATGGTGTACGCGATCGACACGGACGCCACCGAGGGCACCGAGGCCGACTTCGCACCTCCGGGGTACTTCTCGCTGCCCCACACCACCCGGCCCCGCCCGTAACCCCTTCCCGGCCCCGCCACCGTCCCCCTGCACGGCTGGTGCGTCGCACCGGCCACGCCCTACGGGGACGACTCCTCGGTGGGGTGGATAGGCTCGCCCCGGCCGTCCGGGTGCGCACCGCCCCGCGCAGGGCGGTGCGCACCCGAGGGAAGGAACAGCGCATGGCCCACGGCACCGAGGTCCGGATCCTGCGTGCGGGCGACCGTACGGCCGTCGCCTGGAAGAACGGCGGCGGGGTGACCCGGGAGATCGAGGTCTGGCCCGAGCACGCCGGCATGACCGACTTCGCGTGGCGGGTCAGCCTCGCCGAGGTCGCCGCCGACGGGCCGTTCTCGGCCTTCCCCGGCGTCGACCGCACGCTGACCCTGGCCGAGGGCGCGGGCATGGACCTCACGGTGGCCGGCGCCCGCCGCCTCGTCGACGAACGCTACGCGCCACAGGACTTCCCCGGCGACGCCCCGACCGACTGCCGGCTCCTCGACGGCCCGGTGGTCAACTTCAACGTGATGTACCGCCGGGACGGGCCGCCGGTGGACACCGCGGTCGTCCGGGGCGCCCTCGCCCTCACCGCGGCGCCGGAGGAAACCCTGCTGGTGGTCGCGCTCGGGTGCCCGGCCGAACTCGACTCCGGGGCCGGGCCCGTCGCGCTCGGTCCGTACGACGCGGTCCGGGTCACCGGCCCCTTCAGCGGTGTCCTGCGGACCGCGGGGCACGCGGCGGTCGTCAGGCCGGCAGGCCGCCGCGGGCGATGACGTCCGCGTACCAGCGGGCACTGTCTTTCGGTGTGCGCCGCTGGGTCGCGAAGTCGACGTGGACCAGGCCGAACCTCTTGCTGTAGCCGTACGCCCACTCGAAGTTGTCCAGCAGCGACCACACGAAGTACCCGCGCACGTCGGCCCCGTCCGAGATCGCCCGGTGCACCGAAGCCAGATGGCCGTGCAAATAGGCGATCCGCTCGGGGTCGTGGACCTCGCCCTCCGGATCCGCGTAATCGGCGTACGCGGCGCCGTTCTCCGTGATCAGCACGGGCACGTCGGGCAGTTCGTCGCGCAGCCGGACCAGCAGCTCGTGCAGGCCGTCCGCGTCCACCGGCCAGTCCATGGCCGTCCGCGGGCCCGGTACGGGCACGAAGCGCACGTGGTCCTGCGCGCCGACCCACGGCGACGGCCCGCCGGACCGGGCGCCTGCCGCGGGCTCGGCCGCCGCCACCACCGTCGGGGAGTAGTAGTTGATGCCCAGCCAGTCGATCGGGGCGGCGGACGCCGCGAGGTCCCCGTCCCGGACGAACGACCAGTCCGTGATCCCGGCGGTGTCGCGGACCAGGTCCTCGGGGAGGCGCCCGTGGAAGACCGGGTCGAGGAAGATCCGGTTGCCCACCGCGTCGATGCGGCGCGCTGCGTCCCGATCGGCGGCGGAGTGCGTCAGCGGCCGGACGGCGTGCAGGTTCAGTGTCAGCGAGACCTCGGACGAGCGGGGGAGGACCGCGCGCAGCGCCGCCACGCCCAGACCGTGGGCCAGGTTGAAGTGGTGGGCTGCCCGCAGTGCGGAGGCCGGCTCGGTGCGGCCCGGCGCGTGCTCCCCGGACGCGTAACCGAGGAAGGCCGCGCACCAGGGCTCGTTGAAGGTGGTCCAGCCGGCCACCCGGTCGCCGAGCGCCCCGGCCACGAGCCCCGCGTACTCGGCGAACCGCTCGGCGGTGTCCCGCCGCGGCCAGCCTCCGAGGTCCTCCAGTTCTTGGGGCAGGTCCCAGTGGTAGAGGGTTGCGACCGGTCGGATCCCGGCGGCCAGCAGTTCGTCGACGAGCCGCCGGTAGAAGTCCAGGCCCTGTTGGACGGCCGGTCCCCGGCCGGTCGGCTGGACCCGCGGCCAGGCCACCGAGAAACGGTAGTCGCTCACGCCGAGCTGTTCGAGCAGGGCCACGTCCTCGGTCATGCGGTGGTAGTGGTCGGCGGCCCTGTCTCCGGTGTCACCGTTGAGCACCTTGCCGGGAGTACGGCTGAAGGTGTCCCAGATGGAGGGCGACCGGCCGTACAGGGTGGCCGCACCCTCGATCTGGTACGCGGCGGTGGCCGCGCCCCAACGGAAGCCGGCGGGGAAGGCGAGGCCCGTCTTCGTGACGGGAGCCGCGTCGAGCGTGGTCATGGGAAGGCTCCAGAAGAGGTGAGGGGAGGGTTCCGGCGGGTGCGTCAGCCCTTGACCGCGCCCTGCATGATGCCGCCGACGATCTGGCGGCCGAGCAGTCCGAAGACCAACAGCACGGGCAGGGTGCCGAGCAGGGTGCCCGCCATGATCACGGATTGGTCGTGGACGTAGCCGCCGCCCAGCTGCCGCAGAGCGACCTGGACGGTCGGCTCCTGCGAGGAGAGCGCGACGATCGGCCAGAAGAAGTCGTTCCAAGCCGTCATGAAGGTGAGCAGGCCCAGGACGGCCATGGCCGGGCGGGCGATCGGTACGACGATCGACCAGAAGATCCGGGCGTGCGAGGCACCGTCCACCCGGGCCGCCTCGATCAACTCGTCGGGCAGCGACTGCGCGAGGAACTGCCGCATGAAGAACACGCCGAAGGCCGACACGAGTCCGGGCAGGATGACGGCCTGGAGCTGATTCACCCAGTGCAGCTCGACGATCAGCATGAAGAGCGGGATCACCCCGAGCTGCGGCGGGATCATCATCGAGGCGACGACGGCGCCGAGCAGCGCCCCGCGGCCCCGGAACCGCAGCTTGGCGAAGGCGAACCCGGCCAGCGTGGAGCACAACACCGTGCCGACGGTGATCGCCCCCGAGACGATGAGGGAGTTGAGCAGCGCCGTGCCGATCGCGGCTTCGTCCAGGACGGCTTGCAGGTTGTCCAGGAGACGCGGACCGGGCAGCAGCGCGGGCACCGGCCGCGCCAGCTCGGCGTTGGAGCGGCTCGCGGCGACGAGGGTCCAGTACAGCGGGAAGGCCGAGACCAGCACCGCGCAGATGAGGACCGCGTACGTGAGTCTTCCGCCACGCCGGGCCGAGGCACTCGCGCTCATCGGCTGGCCTCCTTGGTGGAACGGTGCTGTGCGGCCAGGGCGTTCGCCCCGACCAGCACCACGATCAGCAGGAACATCACCCAGGCGATGGCGGCGGCCCGGCCCAGGTGGAAGAAGCCCCAGCCCTGCTCGTACATGTACAGCCCGAGCGTCTGGTACTGGTGCGAGATGCCGCCGGACGTCGACCCCTCGAAGAGGAGGGGCTCGCCGAACAGCTGGGTGGCGCCGATCGTCGAGACGATCGAGGTGAAGACGATCGTGGGGCGCAGTCCCGGCAACGTGACGTGGAGGAACTGCCGCCACTGGGACGCCCCGTCGACCTCCGCCGCCTCGTACAGTTCGTTCGGGATCGTCTGCATCCCCGCCAGGTAGATCAGCGCGTTGTAGCCGGTCCAGCGCCACACGACGATGGACGAGACGGCTATCTGGGAGGCCGCCGTGCCGGTCTGCCAGTCGACGGGGTGGATGCCGGTCAGCGCCAGCAGCTGGTTGACGAGGCCGAAGTCGCGCCCGAAGAGCTGCGCGAAGATCAGCGACGCGGCGGCGACCGAGGTCGCGTACGGCAGCAGCAGCGCCGTACGGAAGAAAGTCCGTCCGCGTAGCCGGTAGTTGAGGAGGTGGGCCAGGCCCAGGGCCATCAGCAGCTGGGGCACCGTGGACAGGACTCCGATGGTGAAGGTGTTGCGCAGCGCCGTCCAGAAGAACGGGTCGGTGAACAGTGCCGTGTAGTTGCCGAGGCCGCGCCATTCCAGCTCCCCCGGGGTCTGCAGTTCGGCGCGGTAGAGGGATACGTACGCCGTGTAGAGCAGCGGGAAGATCCCGAAGGCGGCGAACAGGGTGAAGAAGGGGGCGAGGAAGGCGTACGGGGACAGCGCGGCCGGCCGGCCGCGCCGCCGGAGCAGCGGCTCAGCCGAGGGCATTCTTGACGGCCTTCTTCGCGTTCGACCAGGCCGTCTCGGGCGCGGTGCCCTTTCGTTCGACCTCGCTCAGTGCGTTGTTGATCTGGTCGGCTATGTCCTTGTCGTGTACGCCGAGCACCTGGACCGGAGAGTTCTGGGCGGCGTCGCCGAAGATCCGGCCGATCGGCGCGTCCGAGAAGTAGGGGTCCTTGGCGTCCGCGACCTGCGCGATCGCCCCCGTGGCGGACGGGAAATTGCCCTGCTTGCGGAAGACCTTGGTCTGCTGCTCGGGCGCGGTGAGCCACTTGATCAGCTCGTACGCCTCCTTCTTGTGCCGGGCCGCCCGCGGAACGGCCAGGTAGGAGCCGCCCCAGTTGCCCGCGCCGCCGGGCAGCTTGGCGACGTCCCACTTGCCCCGGCCCGCTTCGCCGGCCTGGCCCTTGATGTAGCCGAGCATCCAGGCGGGGCAGGGCATGGTGGCGAAGGAGCCCGAGGAGAAGGCCTGGTTCCACGGCGGAGACCACTGGTCGAGCTTCGCGCTGAGCCCCTCGCCGGCAGCCTTGACCGAAGCCTCCCAGGCGGCCTTCACGGCGGGGCTGTTCTCGTAGATCAGGGCGCCCGAGTTGTCGTAGTAGCGCTCCTTCTGCTGACCGACCACGACGGCGTTCAGGCTGCCCACGCTGTCGAGCCAGGCGCTGCCGGCCGGTGCCTTCTCCTTGTACTGCCGGCCGAGTTCGAGGTAGCCGTCCCAGGTGGACCAGCGGGCTTCCAGCTCAGTGCGGTCGGTCGGCAGGCCCGCCGCCCCGAGCAGGTCGCTGCGGTAGCACATGGCCTCGGGGCCGACGTCCGTGCCCAGACCCAGCACTTTGCCGTCCTTGGTGGTCGCCGCCGCCCACTTGGCTGGGGCGAAGCCGTCCTTGAGCGCCGCGGCGCCGTACGCGTTCAGGTCCGCGAACTTGTCGGCCTGCTGCTGCGTGACCGAGGCGATGCGGCCGACTTCGATGCCCTGGACGTCGGCCAGACCGCCGCCGCCCGCGAGACGGGTCTGGAGGGACTTCCAGTAGTCCTGCTCGTCCTCGGTGTCGGTCTGCTTGATCTTGATGTGCGGGTGGAGCTGCTCGTACTCCGCGTAGAGCCCGGCTTCTTGGTAGCCAAACGCGCCGAACAGGTCGACGGTGAGCGTGACGGGGCCTCCTGCGGCGTCGGAGGACGCATCGCCCGACCCGGATCCTGATCCGGAGCCACAGGCAGCCAGGAGCACTCCGGCGAGCGCGACGGCGCCGAGGCGCACCGCGGCTCTCTCAGCGGTTCGGGTGAGCGGCATGGGATGGCCTCCTTGGCCTGGACGAGCGGGGGAAGGGTGAGGACCGCGCCAATTTGAGAGCGCTCTCAGAACGAGACTGGAGCGTGCACCCCCAGCCCGCGCCCCGTCAAGACGTGTACGCGCAACAACCTGGATTCGTCCGCAATCACCCTCGTCGTACGACGAGTTCGCGCCGCCCCGGACCGGACGGTCAGGCCGAGGCGCGCCGCACCAACGAGGTCGCGGTGACCACCGAGGCGGGAAGGGTGCGGTCGTCCGGGACCGTGCTCAGGGTGCGCAGTAGCAACCGTGCCATCAGACGACCCATGCCCTCGACGTCCTGACGCACCGTCGTCAGCGGTGGCTCGGCGCACGCCGCCACCAACTCGGCGTCGTCGAAGCCGACGAGTGCCACGTCCTCGGGCACGCCGAGTTTGCGGTCCCGCAGCACCCGCAGGGCGCCCGTCGCCATCAGGTCGTTGGCGGCGAACACCGCGTCGAGGTCCGGGTGGCGGTCCAACAGGGCGGCCATCGCCCGGCCTCCGCCCGCCGCGGTGAAGTCCCCCTCCTCGATCAGCGTGGGGTCGGCGTCGAGCAGCACGTCCCGGTAGCCGTCGAGCCGGTCGACCGCAGAGGTCTGGTCCAGCGGGCCGGCGATGTGCGCGATCCGCTTCCGGCCCTGGTCGAGCAGGTAACGGACGGCTTCGCGGGCGCCGCCGCGGTTGTCCGCGTCGACGTACGCGACCCCGCCGTGCTCCCCGGACCCGGCGGTCCAGCCCGGCCGGCCGCCGTAGACCGTGGGCATGCCGATGCGACGGGTGATGGCCGGCAGTGGGTCGTCGGTGTGCAGGGAGAAGGCGAGCGCCCCGTCGACGTGGCCGCCGGCCAGGTAGCGCTCGATCCGGTCGTAGTCCCCCCGGTCCTCCACCAGCAGGAGGACCAACTGCGTGTCGTGTGCCGTCAACTCCTTGCTGATCCCGCGGACCTGGCGGGAGAAGAAGGGGTCGGAGAAGATCCGGACCTCCGGCTCGGCGATGATCACGGCCACGGCTCCGGTGCGCCGCGTGACGAGGGTGCGAGCCGCGGGATTCGGCACGTACCCCAGCTCGCGGACGGCCTCGCGGACCTTCTCCACGAGGTGTGCGCGGACGCCCTCGCCGCCGTTGACGACGCGGGAAGCGGTGGCCCGGGACACCCCGGCGCGCTCCGCCACCGCCTCCAGCGTGGGGCGGTGACCGGGAAGCTGTTCGGGCACGGGCGCTCCTCCTGCGTATCCGGGGGCTGTTGGCTCGCCGGACAGCAGGGTAACCCGTACCGCCGGGAGTCTGAGAGCGCTCCCTACGGGGAGTTCATGAGGTGGAGCGCGGGACGGGTGGGATCCGGGCGGGGCGGGCGGGGCGGGGCCGGGGGCGGGGCGAGGCGGGCCGCCGGCGACGGCCCGCCGTCCGCCCCGACCGACGCGAGGGTCGCCTCACCGGGTCGGCCCGGTGGGCGGGGCGGGCCTGGTCAGGTGCAGGTGAGCCGGGGGGCTGCCCAGTCCGCGTGGTCGTAGTCGACGCCGTTGCCGCCGTCGGTGACGACGAGTTTCAGCGTTTGGCCGCCGGTGAGGTCGGCGGTGAGTTTCCTGGCCGCGTCCGCCGTGGTGACCACGCCGCTGTCCGCGACCTTCGTGGTGTCCCGGTAGACCTGGAAGGCGACCGCGCCGGTGAAGGCGCTCTCGTCGTCGATGCCGACGTCCACCGTCAAGCTGGTGCACCGGCCCCCGAGGTGGTAGGTGAGGGTGCTGGGAGCGTGGACCCCCAAGCCCTTGGCGTACGTGGCGCCGTTGACCGTCAGGGTCCTGCCGTCACCGGCCGCCCGCTCGCCGTTGCTCCGGTCCTTCTCCACCGGGCCCCAACCGCTGCTGACCCCGGTCCAGGGCAGGTCCGACAGGTGGGAGGTGCCGGCGGGCGGCAGCGGTGCCGGCCCCGGGGTGATCCGGTAGACGACGGTGGCGTGCGGGGCGACAGAGGCGCTGATGGTGCCGCTGGTGTTGGTCGAGGTGGCCTTGGTCCACAGCTCCTTGAGGACGTACGGGCTGCGGTTCCCGATCCCGAGGGCGTCCGTGCGGGCGGAGATCGTCGCGGTGGAGCCGGTCTCGTTGGTCAGGGAGAGCGCCCGGTCGCCGCCCGCGAGTTCCTTGACCATGACCACCAGGCCGCCCGAGTTGGAGACCACCGTGCCCTGTTTGCCGAGGCCGTCCTGGTCCAGGGCGATCACGTCGGGGTTGGAGAGGATGTCGAAGGTCTCGGCCGTCGCCTTGCGCAGGTCGCTGCCGATCAGCAGCGGGGCCGACATCATCGACCAGAGCGTGAAGTGGGTGCGGTATTCGGTTGCGGTCATCCCGCCGTTGCCGACCTCCAGCATGTCCGGGTCGTTCCACTGGCCGGGTCCCGCGTACGCGGCGAGGGGTTGGTTCTTGTGTGCGATGGCGATCATCGAGGACCAGCTGTCGCTGATGTCCCCGGTGGTGCGCCACAGGTGACCCACACTGGAGGCCCAGGTCCACGGCCGGTTCTCGCCCCACTCGCACAGGGAGAAGACGATCGGACGGCCCGTCCGCTTCAGGGCGTCGGCCATGTCCGTGTACCGCTTCTTCGCGTCCACGCCCTGGTTGTTGCAGTTGTCGTACTTGAGGTAGTCGACGCCGAAGGAAGCGAAGAGGTTGGCGTCCTGCTGCTCGTGGCCGAGGCCGCCGGGGAAGCCCGCGACGTCGCAGGTCTTGGTTCCCGCACTGGTGTAGATGCCGAACTTCAGGCCCTTGGAGTGCACGTAGTCCGCGAGGGCCTTGATCCCGCCGGGGAAGCGCACCGGGTCTGCGACCAGGTTGCCGGAGGCGTCGCGGTTCGGCAGGGCCCAGCAGTCGTCGAGGTTGACGTACTGGTAGCCGGCTGCCTTGAGCCCCTTCGCCACGAAGAGGTCGGCGACGCCCTTGACCATCGCCTCGTTGAACTCGGCCCTGCAGTGGGTGGAGTTCCAGTTGTTGAACCCCATGGGCGGGGTCAGTGCCTGCCCGTCGGCCACGGCGGCGGCGGGGGAGGCGCCCGCGATCACCGCCGTACCGGCCAGTGCGGTGGCCCCCGCCAAAGGGGCCAGCAACGGTAGGGCCGCGAGTGCGGCTGTCAGACGGCGACTAACTGCGCTTCGTAACGTGTGCACAAACGGCTCCTGAGGGGAGTGGGCCCGGGTGCCCTGGTCGGAGTGCGGAGGGAGTTCTACAGAGCATGTGTGGAAATGCGCGCTAACGTGCGCTTGTCCTCGTAGAAGCCCCAAGAGCGAACGGACTCGAACGAGAACGCCCGCATCACATCGCTTGTGCAGGGACATGTCAAGATGACGAGCGGTGTCAACCCCTAGTGCTAAAGGGCGCACAGGCCATCAACTGGGGCTCGGTTCTGCCCTGTTGAACTCTGTTTGCTCCCTCGGGACGCTTCCGTCGCCGAGCGTGGCCGCCTCGGGAGAAAGGTCGCGGTCCGCAGCGTGGTGAGGGCTCCCGAAGGTGCTGCGGCTTGCTCTTGCCCGTCAGGCGTCCTTCTCCATCGTCGGGCGCAGGCGCTCCAGCAGGGCGTAGAGCGTCGCGCTGTCGGTCGCGTCGAGGGTGTCGAGCGCGCCGTGCGTGGCCTGCATCTCCTCGCGGACGCGCCGGATGATCTCACGCCCCGCATCCGTCGCCACGACGTTCTTGACGCGGCGGTCGGCGGGGTCGGGCTCGCGGCGCACCAGCTCACGGGCCTCCAGTCGGTCCACGATCCCGGTGACGTTCGACGCGTCACACACCAGGAGGGTGGCGAGGCCGCGCATCGGTAGCGGGCCGTCGAGCTGGGCGAGTACTCGGGCCTGGGTGGAGGTGAGGCCGTAGTGGGCCGCAGCGCCCGCGAAATCGCGCCACTGGGCGGTTCCGATGGCGGCGAGCAGTTCCAGGAGCTGGAGCTTGGTGGGGGTGTGGGGGGTGGTGGCGCTCATGCCGTGAGCGTACCCAGGATGGTTGACATTATCAATTGTTTACTTGACCACCTTAAGTATTGACGTCTACCGTCTGCGAAGTTACTTGACG
This sequence comes from Streptomyces sp. NPDC006430, assembly GCF_040612395.1. Taxonomy (NCBI): domain Bacteria; kingdom Bacillati; phylum Actinomycetota; class Actinomycetes; order Kitasatosporales; family Streptomycetaceae; genus Streptomyces; species Streptomyces sp. NPDC006430. Next base: position 4,548 of record NZ_JBEXQA010000013.1, on the reverse strand, counting down.
ACATCAAACATCTGCGATCTGAAGCATTGAGAAGGTCCTGCCAGACATGAGCACCGCAGCCCCCACCCCCGCCGAGGCCAAAACCAGGAACGAGACGGTCATCGTCTTCGCCCTGAGTCTTGCCGCCATGGTCGTGTCGATGATGCAGACCCTGCCGGTCCCGATCCTGGGCCTCATCCGTACCGACCTCGGCACCTCGACCGCCAACGTCAGCTGGGTGACCACGGCCACGCTGCTGTCCGCCGCCGTCTTCACTCCGCTGCTCGGCCGCTTCGGCGACCAGCACGGCAAGAAGCCCACGCTGGTGGCCGTGCTCGGCGTGATGGTCGTGGGCTCCGTCATCGCCGCCGTGGCGACCTCGCTGCCGCTGCTGATCCTGGGCCGCGTGCTCCAGGGCGCCGCCACCGCGATCTTCCCGCTCGCCCTCTCCGTGCTGCGCGAGGAAGTCCGCCCGCAGAAGCTCCCCGGCGCGATGGCACTGGTCAGCGGCACCCTCGCCTTCGGTAGCGGCCTCGCACTCGTCGCCACCGGCCTGCTCACCTCCGGCTCCGACGCCGACTACCGCAACGCCTTCTGGATGGCGACCGGCTTCGCGACCCTCGCCCTGCTCGCAGTCGCCTTCCTGGTCCCCGCGACCCGGCACAAGACCGGCGGCCGCACCGACTTCCTGGGCGCGCTGACCCTCGGCATCACCCTGCTGCTGCTCCTGCTGCCCATCTCGCAGGGCCACGAATGGGGCTGGACCTCCGGCCGTACGCTGGGCAGCTTCGCCGGCGCCGCCGTGATGACCGCCGTATGGGTCTTCACCGAGCTCAAGGTCAGCGAGCCGCTCGTCGACATGCGGATGTTCGTCCACCGCCCGGTGCTCATGGCCAACCTGGCCGGCATCCTCGTCGGCTTCGGCATGTTCGCGAACTTCCTGGGCGTCTCCTACCTCGTCCAGATGCCCGAGGCCCTCACCGGCTACGGCTTCGACGCGTCCATCCTGCGGGCCTCCGTGCAGTTCCTGCTCCCCGGCGCGATCGTCTCGCTGCTCGCCTCGCCCGTCGGCGGCCAGCTGGTCCGCCACCGCGGACCGCGCGTGGCCCTCGGCCTGGCCGCTGCGCTCGGCGCCGTGGGCTTCGGCTGGCTCGCGTTCGACCACGACCACAGCTTCTCGGTGATCGGCGCCGGCCTGATCGTCGGTGCGGCCGTCAGCTTCGGCTACGCGGCCATGCCCGCCGTCATCATGGCGAGCGTCCCGCACCACCAGAGCGGCATCGCCAACGGCATCAACTCGATCTCCCGCTCCACGGGCAGCGCGATCGGCAGCGCCATCGTCACCACGATCCTGGCGTCGCAGACCATCGAGCACCTGCCCGCCGGCGTCCCGCCCCTGCCCGCCGAGTCCGGCTTCACCCTCACCTTCTGGATCGGGGCCGTCGCCTTCGCCCTGGTCGCGCTCATCAGCTGGGTGGGCCTGCGCGGAGGGCACGGACCCCGCACCGTCGAGGTGGGCACGCCCTCCGCGGTGAAGGTGACCGAGCCGGCCGAAGCCGTCTGACCCGGCCCTTCGAGGGGACGGCGCCGTTCGCGGACGCCGTCCCCTCGAAGGCGTGCTGTCCCGTCCGTGGACGGAGGCCGCCGGGAAGCGGCCAGGCCTCCGGACCGACCCGGGCCGCGCCCGGCGCGTTCAGGCGCGGGCGAAGGCGCGCAGGTCCTCGTTGAGGCGGTCCGCGTGGGTGGCGAACAGGCCGTGACCCGCGTCCGGATACACGCGCAACTCCGCTCCCGGGATCAGCTCGGCCGCGCGCCCTCCCGTGAGGGCCAGCGGGGCGGAGGCGTCGTCCGAGCCGTGCACGACCAGCACGGGGCGGTCGATCTTCACCAGCTCCGGTACGAGGTTCAGGTCCGGTATCAGTTCGCCCAGGGCCGTGGCCGCCCGCGCCGAGGCCCCCTGGCAACGCTGCACCATGTACGCCACGTACGCGTCCGATACCGCCGGCCCCGGCAGGTGGCGTGCGAAGAACGCGTCGGCGCCCTCCGCGAAGAACTGCGCCCGGTCCTTCCGGAAGGACGCGTTGACCGCGTGGACGACTGCCGGGTCCAGCCCCTCGGGATGGTCCGCCGAGCGGGCCGGCCCGGGGGTCATACCGGCGACGAGGACCAGCCGCGCCACCCGGTCGGTGCCGTGCAGGGTCAGGTACCGGACCGCCTCGGCCGCGCCGATGGAGTGGCCGACCAGCGTGACGTCCCGCAGGTCCAGGTGGTCGAGCAGCGCACCCAGGTCCCCGGCCAGCGTGTCGAGGTCGAAGCCGCTCCACACGTCGTCGGACCTGCCGTGCCCGCGACGGTCGAAGCCCACGCACCGGAAGCCCTCGGCTGCCAGCGGCAACATCTGGTACTCCCACATCTCGGTACCGAAGTACGAGCTGTTGACGAAGACGAGGACGGGACCACCCGCCGGCCCGTAGTCGACGAAGTGGAGGCGCGTTCCGTCGGTGCTGGTCTCGAAGTACGGCATGGCGGTGGTCCCTTCGGGAAATGGATGTCCGGTACGCCACCCAGGCTCACCCCGAGACCCCCGGCGGGTCGATTACCCCAGGGGTAACCGCCCCGTCGGGGACGGTCGGCATCAGCCCAGGACGTCGTCCTCGCGACCGGGCCACGCCAGGGTGATGCCCACCCGCTCGCACAGCGCGATCCATCTGGAGTCGGCGGGCTCGTACTCCACCCACAGCACGGCGTGCACGCTGGCGGCCCGTTCGCGCAGCCTGTCGTGGTAGTCGAGCAGTTGCCCCACGCCGGCTCGCAACTGCCTCGTCTCGTTGGCTCGGGTCAGCGACTTCACCTCGCACACGGTCACGTCATCAGCTGCCCGTCGCCATGCGAGGTCGAAGTCGGGGTCGGTGACCCTCGGGGAGAGGATCTCCAGTCCACGGTCCCGAGCCGCTGCCGCGAGGGAGTTCTGAAGCCCGCGGTGCGCCCTCAGGTTGCGCCCCGTGAGGTCGGGGTCCGGCACGCCGAACTGCGGTGCGGCCGGTGTCACCGACTCATCTGCGACGCGGTACCCACATCCGACGGCCACGGTGGGCGGTTGACGGGGCGAGCCGACCGGAGAGAGGTGGAAACGTATGACCTTCCTCAGCGGGCCCCCACCCGTCTCGGGGGCCTCTCCGTACGAGTAGGGCGTGGCCGGGTCCACAGCGAACTCGCCCACGTAGCGGACCGTTCCGCGGGACCCCTCGAAGACGCGCAGCGCGAGCCTCAACCGCACGTGGTCGCGCAGGGCCGCGTTGCCGGGGCTGTCGAAGCTCTGGGGGCCGATCTGGCCCTCTCCGGTGTAGTGGAAGGTGCCGTCCTCGGCCCACTCGTCGAAGTAGCCGTGCCGGTGGCCCGTTTGCGGATCGGTGAAGATCAACACGTTACTGGACCTCGCGCATTTGCTGATGCCGCCCTGCCGGCTGCCGCCGTAGCGATCGTGCAGCTCCCTGCGCCGTACCGAGGCACCGGGTTCGAGCAGCCAGGTGGGCCCTTCCGGGGCCAGCCCGGACTCGAAGGCCTCCTCGAAGGCCTCCCACTGGGCACCGGTGACCTTGTGGGGGTTGCCGGCGAACAGGGTGCGGAGCGGAGACTGCGCGGAGAACCGGTCGTCCTGTACGAAGTGTTGCCGGGGGACCGGTCGATCGAGCCACTCGTCCACGACCAGCGGCACGTACCAACGGGGCCCGGGATCCTCTTGCCAGTACTCGTCCGGTGCACTCGACTGCCGCGTGGGGGAACCGGTGAACCGTCCCCGCCCCACCAGACCTCCACGGGGTCCGGTGAGCCACATCACGAAGCCGTCTCCGACCTCCAGCTCGTTCCGGTACCGCGCCACACTCCAGGAACGGAGCTCGTGTCCGTCCCGACGGAATCCGTCGAGATCGAAAACGTCCGGATTGCACGTGAGGAGCCACGCGTTCATACCCACCCCTGTTGGGTCGATCGGGACCAACCCCGTGAGGCTACGCGAGACTTGTCCCCTCGGTTCGAGCGGACATCGTGGGGCTTCGGCCGCAGCACGTACGCGCCGCTCCTGACCGCACGACAGAGCCCTGAGCAGGGCCGGTTCGGGCGCCGCGGGCAGGCGTCAGGCGGTGCCGCGGGCGGCTGCCTGGCGCTGGCGCTTGCTCAGCGGGGCCAGGGAGAGGTCCTGGGCACGGGACGTGAGGCGCTTGAAGCCGTAGCCGCGCTCGGTCAGCCAACTCTCCGCCGCGAGCTCGGCGCGGGCCGTCGCGTCGAGGATGTCCTCCTCGGCCTCGCCCGAGTCGAGGAAGCGGAAGGTGAAGAAGGGGCCGACGCCCACGTCGTACGCGAGGTGGCCCTCGACGGTGTGGGACGCGTGCAGGATGTCGTGTTCCGGCGCGGCGGCGAGCAGCTCGGCGTGCTGGTCCGCGGTGAGGGCGTCGAAGGAGCCGCGGACGGTGATCCGAAAGGTGCGGGTGCTCATCCGGGCGGCCTCGGTGGCGTATCCGTGACCCCACGCCGAACGCACCAACCGCCACCCGATGTCCACCCCCGTGTACG
>NZ_JBEXQA010000012.1:37797-208689 GCF_040612395.1 Streptomyces sp. NPDC006430 | reverse complement strand
GGCCCGGATCCAATGGATCCGGGCCTCTCCATGGTCCCCGCTCGGCAGGGGTCAGGCCTGGTTCTCGTCCGGGGAATCGGAGGAGGACTCGCGCTCCTTCTCCGCCAGCTCGTCGTCGAAGCTGGCCGGCTCGCCCTCCCGGGACAGTTCCGTGGCCGCAGGCGGCTCGACGAGCCAGTCCGGGTTCGACTGCTGGTCCCACCACCGCCACGCCACGTACGCACCGCAGGCGACCACACCGATCACGGCCACGCCCTTGAACAGTCGTCCCATGGCGGCCCGCCGATGGTGGCGCTTCACCAGCCACCGCACTTCCTCTGCCGAGACCTGACCGCGCAGCGCCGCCAGGGCCGCCGTCGATCGCGACGCGGCCTCCTCGGCCACCGGCTGAGCCGCCGCGAGCGCGCTCTCGATCCGCGGCTGCGTGTACTCGGCCGCCTGGCGCGCCGCGAGGCGCGTCTGGTGCACCGCCTTCGTCGCCGCCCGGTCCACGTTCGGCGGCACGTGCGCACGCGCCGCCTTCATCCGTGGATGCAGATGGCAGTCGTACGCCGTGCGGGCATGCCGCGCTGCTTCGGCGGTTGCGTGCGACACCTTCGGCGCCAGCCGCTCGTTCGCCTCGTGCGCGTAGTGCACGGCGGCGTCCTTGGCGGTCTCTGCGTACGGCGCCACCACTTCCGCTGCGTGCTTCACCGTGTCCCTGGCGCTTTCGGCGGCCAGGCGCACGCTGTCCTTGCGGGTCACGGGATCCTCCTCTTCGGTGGCGGACACAGTTCACCTTTCCACCCTTTGTCGGATCATGCCTGCCCTACTGGCGAGCGGCACGCGTGACAGGGCATACGGGTGGAGGATTTCCATGACGTGCAGCCCTCCGTGCGAGGATCTGAAACCCACAGTGATGACTATGGAAGGCAGATCCGTGGCCGAGAAGCTCTACGCCACCCTGAAGACCAACCACGGCGACATCGAGATCGAGCTGCTGGCGAACTTCGCTCCGAAGACCGTCCGGAACTTCGTGGAGCTGGCCACGGGCGCCCGCGAATGGACCCGTCCCACCGACGGCCAGAAGACCACCGATCCGCTGTACGACGGCACCGTCTTCCACCGCGTCATCAGTGGCTTCATGATCCAGGGCGGCGACCCGCTCGGGAACGGAACCGGCGGCCCCGGCTACCAGTTCGCCGACGAGTTCCACCCCGACCTGGCCTTCACGAAGCCGTACCTGCTCGCCATGGCGAACGCAGGTCCGGGCACGAACGGGTCCCAGTTCTTCATCACCGTCGCCCCCACCGCCTGGTTGACGCGCAAGCACACCATCTTCGGAGAGGTCACCGACAAGGCCAGCCAGAAGGTCGTGGAGGAGATCGCCGGTCTGCGCACGAACCCGCGCACCGAGCGCCCCCTCGACGACGTGATCATCCAGTCCGTCGTCGTCGAGAAGCGCTGACCCGCAGTCCTCCGGCGCCCCGGCCCCGCCTCCGGACCGGCCGGGGAACCTTTTCGCCCCGCCCGTCCGTCCTGGATACATACCGGATCGGCGGGGTGCACCCCCTGCCTCGCCGCTGATCGAGGGGACCGATGGACACCGACCGTCTGCCGGGCTGCTACCGCCACCCGGACCGCGACACGGGGATCCGCTGCACGCGCTGTGAGCGCCCCATCTGCCCCCAGTGCATGATCAGCGCCGCAGTGGGCTTCCAGTGCCCCGAATGCGTCCGTGAGGGCTCCGGCACCGGCCACCACCCGGCCGCGAACACGGCCCGCACCGTCTCGGGCGGAGTGGTCGCCGCCGATCCCCACCTCGTCACCAAGGTCCTGATCGGGATCAATGCCGCGGTGTTCCTCGTGGGCCTGCTCGTTCCGCACCTGGTGGTGCAGTGGGAGCTGCTCGGGCGGTACGTCGAATACCTCGGCGCCCCCGTCGAGGGCGTGTCCACCGGCCAGTACTACCGGTTGCTGACCTCGGTGTTCCTGCACGTGGAGTGGTGGCACATCGCGGGCAACATGCTGGCCCTGTGGGTGATCGGCGGTCCGCTGGAAGCGGCCCTGGGCCGGTTCCGCTACCTCGCCGTCTACCTGCTGTCGGGCCTGGGCGGCAGCGCCCTCGTCTATCTGCTGACCGCGCCGAACACGCCGACCCTCGGCGCCTCCGGCGCCGTCTTCGGCCTGCTCGGCGCGACCGTCGTCCTGGCGCGCCGCATGCGCTACGAGATGCGGCCGGTGATCACCATGGCCGTGCTCATGCTGGTGCTGACCTTCGTGCCCTTCGGCGGCAGTCTGTCCGTGTCCTGGCAGGCCCACATCGGCGGCTTCGTGACCGGCCTGCTGGTGGGTGCGGGCATGGTGGGACCTGCCGCCGGCAGGAGGCGCACGCTCGTCCAGTGGGGGATCTGCGGGGCGGCATTCCTGCTGGCAGCAGCGGTGGTCCTGGTTCGTACGGCCGAACTCACCTGATCACACCGGCGTCAACACTCCACAGAGTTATCCACAGATCTTCTGTCTTTTCCTCAGGTGTGGATGACGCTGTGGATAACTCATGGGGAGAGCTTGTCGGACCGGGCCCGCCTGTGCTTGCGGCGGCCGTTCAGGGCGCGACTACTTCCACTGCGTGGATACGCCGAATCCTGCCGCGATGAACCCGAATCCGACTACGATGTTCCAATTGCCCAGTGCCTCGATCGGCAGCTGGGTCTCGGTCACGTAGAAGACGACGATCCACGCGAGACCGATCAGGAAGAACGCCAGCATGACCGGGGCCACCCAGCTGCGATTGGTCAGCCTGATGGTCTGCGCCTGCTTCGCCGGCGGCGGCGTGTAGTCGTCCTTCTTGCGGATACGTGACTTCGGCACGAGGGGCTCTCCTGTCGATGCGCTGGGGACCTTGCCTGCCCCGGGCGTCCGTTAGCGTAGTGGACCTGTGGCGTTGAAGGAGAAGGGTACGTTGAGCAATCACGACGACTCCTCCGCGGGTCCCCGTCGCCGGGCCAGGCCGGTCCGGCTGCTGACGGCCGCCGTTTTCGCCCTGGCCGGTCTCATCTTCGTCACCAGTTTCAACACGTCCAAGGGTACGAACATCCGGACGGACGCCTCGCTCCTCAAGCTCTCCGACCTCATCCACGAGCGCAGCCAGAACAACGCACTGCTCGAACAGAGCACCGCGGCCGTCCGTAGCCGGGTCGACGTCCTCGCCGAGCGCGATGACGGCAGCACCAAGGCCGAGGACGCGAAACTGGCCGCTCTGCGCGTCGCCTCGGGCACCGAGCCACTGTCCGGCAAGGGCCTGACGGTCACCCTGAACGACGCACCGCCGAACGCCACCGCCCGCATCCCCAACGTGCCGGAGCCGCAGCCCAACGACCTGGTGATCCACCAGCAGGACCTCCAGGCCGTGGTGAACGCCCTGTGGCAGGGCGGCGCCCAGGGCATCCAGGTCATGGACCAGCGGTTGATCTCCACCAGCGCGGTGCGCTGCGTGGGCAACACGCTGATCCTCCAGGGCCGGGTCTACTCGCCGCCGTACAAGGTCACGGCGGTCGGCGACCCGGGCGCGTTGCGCAAGGCGCTCGCCGCCTCCCCCGCCCTGCAGAACTACCAGCTGTACGTGTCGGCGTACGGGCTCGGCTGGAAAGTGGACGAGCACAAGGAGCTGACACTTCCCGGCTACTCCGGCACAGTGGACCTCCACTATGCGAAGCCGCTGGATGCTTCTTCCGCGACCAGTACGCCGTGACGTCGTACTGCGCCTGGTGGTGCGGACGTTCAGCGAGGCGTGTCTGACGGCGGGCACGCTGATCGTGCTGTTCGTGGCGTACGTGCTCCTGTGGACCGGGGTCAAGGCCGACCGGGCCATGGACGGGGAGATGGCCCGGATGCGTGACCGCTGGGCGGTCGCGGCCCCGGCTGCCGCCCCCGCCGCCTCGCCCGCACCCGCGCAGCAGCCCGCCGACGAGCCCGGACCTCCCCGGGGCCAGGCCTTCGCGGAGATGTACGTCCCGCGCTTCGGCCCGGGCTGGAACAAGCCGGTGCTGGAGGGCACGGACACCGAGCTCCTGAAGAAGGGCCTCGGCCACTACGAGGGCACGGCCCGCCCCGGCGGCACCGGGAACTTCTCCGTGGCGGGCCACCGGCGCACTTACGGAGACCCCTTCAAGGACTTCCCCGAGCTGCGCACGGGCGACGCCGTGATCCTCAAGGACGCCACGACCTGGTACACGTACACGGTCCGGGGCGGGCCGTTGCGCACGCTGCCCAGCGAGGTCGGGGTGATCGACCCGGTGCCGCGGAGGGGGCCGTTCGCGGGGCCGGGGCGCTATCTGACGCTGACGACCTGCGATCCGGAATGGGGTCACAGCCACCGGTTGGTCGTGTGGGCAGAGCTGACCCAGACCCGGACGGTCACCCAGGGCCGACCGGAGGGTTTGCCGAGCTGACCCACTGCGCGGGGCCGCTGCCTTTAGGCTGTTCGCGTACCGCCCCTGCGGTGCGTGGGTCGATCGTGGACGATTAAGGAAACAGACGGCATGTACGGCTGGATCTGGCGGCATCTGCCGGGCAACGCGTGGGTACGCGCGCTGATCTCTCTCGTACTGGTCCTCTCGGTGGTTTTCGTGCTGTTCCAGTACGTCTTCCCGTGGGCAGAGCCGCTCCTTCCGTTCAACGACGTGACGGTGGACGAGGGATCGGGAGCCACTCCGTGAGCGCGCGCATTCTGGTTGTAGACAACTACGACAGCTTTGTCTTCAACCTGGTCCAGTACCTGTACCAGCTCGGCGCCGAGTGCGAGGTGCTGCGCAACGACGAGGTGGAGCTCGCGCACGCGCAGGACGGCTTCGACGGCGTCCTGCTGTCGCCCGGTCCGGGGACGCCGGAGCAGGCGGGCGTCTGCATCGACATGGTCCGCCACTGCGCCGACACGGGCGTCCCGGTCTTCGGCGTGTGCCTCGGCATGCAGTCCATGGCGGTGGCGTACGGCGGTGTCGTGGGCCGGGCGCCGGAGCTGTTGCACGGGAAGACCTCGCCGGTGGTGCACGAGGGCCTCGGCGTCTTCGAGGGACTGCCCTCGCCGTTCACCGCGACCCGGTACCACTCCCTCGCGGCCGAGCCGCAGACCCTGCCGGACGTGCTCCAGGTCACCGCACGCACCGAGGACGGGATCATCATGGGCCTGCGCCACCGGGAACACGACGTGGAGGGCGTGCAGTTCCACCCCGAGTCGGTGCTGACCGAGTGGGGCCACCGGATGCTCGCGAACTGGCTGGTGCGCTGCGGGGACGCGGGTGCCGTCGAGCGGTCGGTGGGGTTGGCCCCGGTGGTGGGCAAGGCCGTCGCGTGACCGCGCTCGCGCCGTCCGCGCCCCCCCAGGGCCGGGCCGCGCGGCGCAGGGCAGCTCAGGAGGCCGCGAAGCGCACGCGGAGGCAGGGCGGCGGAAGGCGGGGCGGCGGGAGGCGGCGCAGGCGGCCCGCCTCGGGCGGGCCGGTGGTCATCGCGAGCCGGCTCGCCGGGGAGCTGTTCATCACGCTGGGCCTGGTGATGCTGCTCTTCGTCGGCTACCAGCTCTGGTACACGAACGTACTGGCCGAGCGGACGGCGAACGGGGCCGCCGGCTCGCTGCGGCAGACCTGGGAAAACGCCCCGGACGGGGCCGACGCGGGCGACCCCGCCGGTGCGGGAACGGCGTTCGAGCCGGGGCAGGGCTTCGCGATCCTCCACATCCCGAAACTGGACGTGAAGGTGCCGGTGGCGGAGGGGATCAGCAAGCCGAAGGTGCTCGACAAGGGGATGGTCGGGCACTACGGCGACGGTGCGCTGAAGACGGCGATGCCGGCCGACAAGCAGGGCAACTTCGCGCTGGCGGGGCACCGGAACACCCACGGCGAACCGTTCCGCTTCATCAACCGGCTGGTTCCTGGAGACCCGATCGTGGTCGAGACGCGGGACGCCTACTACACGTACGAGATGACCTCGGTGCTGCCGCAGACGCCACCGACGAACGTGTCGGTGATCAAGCCGGTGCCCGAGGGATCGGGCTTCACTTCCCCCGGCCGGTACATCACCCTGACGACCTGCACCCCGGAGTTCACGAGCACCTACCGGATGGTCGTATGGGGCAGGATGATCGACGAAAGCCCCCGCAGCAAGGGTGCTCCGCCCGCGCTGACCAGCCCGTAAGGACGAACAAGCAGTGTCACGTGCCGCGCCGTCGCCCCGTCACCGCAGTGTGCTCGCCGGGTTCCTGAGCCTGTTGGGCGAGTTCCTGATCACGGTGGGCCTGGTGCTGGGCCTGTTCGTGGCGTACTCGCTGTGGTGGACGAACGTGCTCGCGGACCGGCAGGCGTCGGCGCGGGGCGACGAGGTCCGCCAGCAGTGGCAGACGGCCCCGGGGACGAACGCGCCCGCGGCGCCGGGTGCGCTGGACACGAAGGACGGCATCGGCTTCCTGCACGTGCCGGCGATGAAGAACGGCGAGGTCCTGGTCAAGCGGGGTACGGCCCCGGACGTCCTGAACGACGGCGTGGCCGGCTACTACACGGACCCGGTGAAATCCGCCCTGCCGTGGGAGGGGTCGGGGAACTTCTCGCTGGCCGCGCACCGCGACGGGCACGGGGCGAAGTTCCACAACATCGACAAGGTGAAGAGCGGCGACGCGGTCGTCTTCGAGACGCGCGACACCTGGTACGTGTACAAGGTCTTCGCGGAGCTGCGCCAGACGTCGAAGTACAACGTGGACGTGATCTCGGCGGTCCCGAAGGAATCGGGGAGGACGGCGCCGGGGCGCTACATCACCCTGACGACCTGCACCCCGGTGTACACGTCGAAGTTCCGGTACGTCGTATGGGGCGAGCTGGTGCGCACGGAGAAGGTGGACGCGAAGCGCACGCTTCCGGTGGAGCTGCGCTGATACGTGAAAGCCCCCGTGCGCGGCTCTGAGGCCGCCCACAGGGGCTTTCCACCACGCGGTGCGTCCCGTCGGCTAGCGGCCGCCTGGAAGGCCTCCGATGAAGCCGTTGCCGCCGTCCTGCTGACCCTGCACGGTGATCACGTTGACCACGGTGCCCGTCGGGACCGGCCTGCCGGCCTGGGGGTCCGAGGAGAACACCCGGGCGTTGTCGTCCGTCGGCCCCGAGAGGATCGAGCCGAAGTTCAGACCCCTGGAGGCGAGCTCCGCCTTGGCCTGGGCGACGGTCTTGCCGGTCAGCTGCGGGACCTGCGTCTGCTGCGCGGACTTGGCGATCTGGATGTTGACCGCCGAGCCCACCGCGAGCTGCTCGCCCGGCTGGTACTGCTGCTGGACGACCGTCCTCGGCTGGGCGGCGGGGGAGTCGACCTCCGTGACGCTGCCGAGCTTGAGCTTGGCGTCGGAGAGCGCCTTGGCCGCGTCCTCCCTGCTCTTTCCGAGCAGTTCGGGGACGTTCGCCTTCGCCACCTCCTTGGCGACGGTCAGGGTGATGGTCGAACCCTTCTGGGCCTGGCTGCCGCTCTTCGGGTTCTGGTCGAGGACGGTGCCGGCGGTCCGGTCGGACTCCTGGGTCTTCTTCTCGACCTCGAAGCCCTTCTCCTTGAGCGCCTTCTCGGCTTCCTCGAACTTCAGGTTGAGGACGTCGAGCACGGGTAGGGTCGGCGCGCCCGAGGAGATCACGAGCTTGATCGTGGAGCCCTTTTCGGCCTTGCCGTCGGGCGCCGGGTCCTGCTTGCAGACGTTGCCCTTGGGCTGGTTGTCGCAGGGCTCGTCGGCCTGCTTCTCGACCTTGAGGCCGACGTTGTCGGCGTTCTTCTGCGCCTGCTCGAAGGTTTCGCCGATGAGCTTGGGCACGATGGGGCGGTTGTCGGCGCCGCCGTTGAAGAGGGAGCGGCCGATGAGGGTCGCGCCGACCAGGACGAGGATGCCGGCCGTGACGAGCAGGATCGTCGAGGCCTTGCTCTTCTTCTGGCGGCGGCCGTGGCCGGGGTCGTAGCCGCCGTGGCCCTGGTCCCCGTACCCGTAGCCCCCGTCGCCCGGGGGCATCGGCGGGAGCATGGAGGTCTGGCCGGAGTCGGCGGGGCGCAGGGCGGTCGTGGGCTGGTCGTAGCCCTGGTGTCCGTAGCCGCCCTGGTCGGGGTAGCCGTAGCCGGCCGCGCCCATGGCGGCGGTCGCGGCGACGGGCTGGCCGTCGAGGCAGGCCTCGATGTCGGCGCGCATCTCGTCCGCGGACTGGTAGCGGTAGTCGGGGTCCTTGACCAGTGCCTTCAACACGATCGCGTCCATCTCGGGCGTGATCTCGGGGTCGAAGTTCGACGGGGGCTGGGGTTCTTCCCGCACGTGCTGGTAGGCGACGGCGACCGGGGAGTCCCCGATGAAGGGCGGCCGGACGCAGAGGAGTTCGTACAGCAGGCAGCCGGCGGAGTAGAGGTCGGAGCGAGCGTCGACCTGCTCGCCCTTGGCCTGCTCCGGGGAGAGGTACTGGGCGGTGCCGATCACGGCCGCGGTCTGCGTCATGGTCATGCCGGAGTCGCCCATGGCGCGGGCGATGCCGAAGTCCATGACCTTGACCTGGCCGGTGCGGGTGAGCATGACGTTCGCGGGCTTGATGTCGCGGTGCACGATGCCGGCGCGGTGCGAGTACTCAAGGGCCTGGAGGATGCCGATGGTCATTTCCAGGGTGCGCTCGGGCAGCAGTTTGCGGCCGGAGTGCAGCAGCTCGCGCAGGGTCGAGCCGTCGACGTACTCCATCACGATGTACGGGATGGAGATGTTGTCGACGTAGTCCTCGCCGGTGTCGTAGACGGCGACGATCGCCGGGTGGTTCAGCGATGCGGCCGACTGGGCCTCGCGCCGGAACCGGGCCTGGAAGGACGGGTCGCGGGCGAGATCGGCGCGCAGGGTCTTGACGGCGACGGTACGGCCGAGCCGGGTGTCGTGGGCGAGGTAGACCTCGGCCATGCCACCGCGGCCGAGCACGTGGCTCAGCTCGTACCGGCCGCCGAGGCGACGCGGCTCTTCCATAACGTTGCAGCCCTCTCCGTCAGTCCCGACCGCACCCGTGTGTGGTCCGGCGGTGTGCTGTTCGCGCAAAGGCTACCGGCCGATCGTCGGTGATCGGTTCGTGACCACAGGCTGATACAGGACCGGTACCGTACGCTCTCATCCGGGCCGTATCAGTGGTCTGGATCACTGACGATTCGGCTTTGCGCCCCTGTCAGCTCTTGTTCTTCAGTACGGCTTCCATGACGGCCTTGGCGATGGGGGCGGCGAGGCCACCACCGCTGATGTCCTCCCGGTCGGCGTCGCTGTCCTCGATGACGACCGCGACCGCGACGGGGGAGCCCTTGTCGGTCTTGGCGTAGGAGATGAACCAGGCGTAGGGGCGCTTGGCGTTCTTCTCGCCGTGCTGTGCGGTGCCGGTCTTGCCGCCGACGGTGACGCCGTTGATCTTGGCCTTGCCGCCGGTGCCGTTCTCGTTCTCGACGACGTTGACCATCATCTGCTGGAGCTTCTGCGCGTTGGCGGGGGAGAGCGGCCGGCTCATCTCCTGCGGTTCGTGCTTCTCGATGACGTCGAGGTTGGGGGCGGTGAGCTGGTCGACCATGTACGGCTTCATCAGCTTGCCGTCGTTGGCGACGGCCGCGGCGACCATCGCCATCTGGAGCGGGGTGGCGGCGGTGTTGTACTGGCCGATCGCGGAGAGCGAGTTGCTCGGCCGGTCCATGTTCTTGTCGTAGATGCTGGCGAACGCGCGGACCGGGGTGTCGATCTTGTCGTTGTTGAAGCCGAACTTCTGCGCCGTCTCCAGCATCTTGTCCTTCGTCACCTTGTCGGCGACGTTGGCGAAGACGGAGTTGCAGGACACCTGGAGCGCGAAGTTGAGGCTGGCCTTCTCGCACCCCTTGGCGTGGTTGACCATCGGGGTCCTGGTGGTCGGCAGGTTGAACGGCTCGGGGGTGTCCGTCGGTGCGTTGATGTCGGTGACGACGCCGTGCTCCAGGGCCGCGGCGGCGGTGACGACCTTGAAGGTCGAGCCCGGCGGGTACGTCTCGCGCAGGGCGCGGTTGACGAGGCTCTTCTCCGGGCTGTCCTTGAGGGCGACCCAGGCCTTCTCGTCGGTCTTGGAGTTGCCGGCGAAGGTGGACGGGTCGTACGAGGGCGTGCTGACCAGGGCGAGGATGGCGCCGGTGCGCGGGTCGATCGCGGCGACGGCGCCGGTCTTCTCGCCGAGCTTTTCGTACGCGGCCTTCTGGACGTCGGGCATCAGCGTGGTGACGACGTTGCCGCCGGCCTTCTTGTCGCCGGTGAACATGCCGATGGTGCGGTCGAAGAACAGCCGGTCGTCGTTGCCGGTGAGGATCTTGTCTTCGAGCGATTCGAGCTGGGTGGAGCCGAAAGCCTGGGAGGCGTACCCGGTGACCGGCGCCCACAGCTTGCCGTCGACGTAGGTCCGCTTGTACTTGTAGTCGCTGCCGTCGGTGGTGTCGGAGCCCGTGATGGCCTGGCCGCCCGCGACGATGATGTTGCCGCGCTGGGTGGCGTACTGGGCGATCTGGACTCGGCGGTTCTCCTTGCGGGTGCTGAGCTCCTCGGCCTGGACGTACTGGATCCAGTTGGTCCGGATCAGCAGGGCGAGGATGAGCAGCCCGCAGAAGATCGAGATGCGGCGCAGGGGCTTGTTCATGACGGGCGGACCACCTGGGTCATCTCGGAGTCGGGGGACGGTGCCGGGGCCGGGGCGGGGCGGCGTGCGGTGTCGCTGATCCGGATGAGGATCCCGATGAGGGCCCAGTTGGCGAGGACGGACGAGCCGCCGGACGCGAGGAAGGGCATGGTCATGCCGGTGAGGGGGATGAGGCCCATGACGCCGCCGGCGACGACGAAGATCTGGAGGGCGAAGGCGCCGGAGAGGCCGATGGCGAAGAGCTTGCCGAAGGGGTCGCGGGCGGCGAGGGCGGTGCGCACACCGCGCTCGATGATCAGGCCGTACAGCAGGAGGAAGGCCATGACGCCCGCGAGGCCGAGCTCTTCGCCGACCGTGGAGAAGATGAAGTCGGAGTTGGCCGCGAAGCCGATGAGGTCGGAGTTGCCCTGTCCCCAGCCGGTGCCGAGGACCCCGCCGGATCCGAAGCTCATGATCGACTGGCCGACCTGCTCGCACGCGCCCGACTTGGAGTAGCAGGCGAAGGGGTCGAGCCAGGCGTTGACGCGGACCTTGACGTGGCTGGCGGTGGCGCCGACCACGGCGGCCCCGCCCACGCTCATGAGCAGGCCGATGACGATCCAGCTGGTGCGTTCGGTGGCCACGTACAGCATGATCACGAACATGCCGAAGAAGAGCAGCGAGGTGCCGAGGTCGTTCTCGAAGACGAGGACGAGCAGGCTCATCGCCCAGATCATCAGGATGGGGCCGAGGTCACGACCGCGTGGCAGGTAGAGGCCCATGAAGCGGCGGCTGGCCAGGGCGAGGGCGTCGCGCTTCACCATGAGGTAGCCGGCGAAGAAGATCGCGATGACGATCTTCGCGAACTCACCGGGCTGGATGGAGAAGCCGCCGACGCTGATCCAGATCTTGGCGCCGAAGACGTCGGCGCCCAGGCCCGGGATGACGGGCAGGATCAGCAGGACCAGGGCGCCGGCCATGGAGATGTAGGTGAACCGCTGGAGGGTGCGGTGGTCCTTGAGCAGCAGCAGCACCGCCGCGAACAGCGCGATGGCCAAGGCGGTGTACATCATCTGGCGGGGGGCCGACTCGGAGAAGCCGCCGAAGCTGCGCTTCGCCAGGTTCTGGAGCCGCTCCGACTGGTCGAGCCGCCAGATCAGGACGCAGCCGAGGCCGTTGAGCAGGGTGGCGATCGGCAGCAGCAGCGGGTCCGCGTACTTCGCGTAGCGGCGCACCACGAGGTGGGCGATGCCGGCGAGCACGGCGAGGCCGCCGCCGTAGGCGACCATGCCGGGCGGCAGCTTGCCGTGGATCGACAGACCCACGTTGGCGTAGGCGAAGATCGGGATGACCACGGCGAAAGCGAGCAGCAGGAGCTCGGTGTTCCGCCGGCTCGGCAGCTCGATGGCGCCGATGGTGGTCGTATTGGTGACAACGCTCATGGTGTGGCAGGCCCCCTGTGCCCGCAGGTGTGTACTACTGCTTGCCGCAGAGGCCGACCAGCGCTTGCTCCGCGGGAGTCAGGCTGGGACCGGGTGCTGGTGGGTTCTGCGCTTCCGCGGCGCGGCGCTCCTCGTCCTTCTTGCAGGCGGAGACCTGGACACCGAGTTCGTCGATCTTCTGCTGGGCACCGGCGAGGCTGGTCTCGCTGATGGTGGCCTCGACCTGCTTGCGCTTGAAGGGCGGCAGGTACTTCAGTTCGATGTCGGTGCGGTCGGTCTCCACCTTGGAGAGCTCCAGCGGGCCGAGCTTCTGGCTGATCCCGCGGAAGAGCGCGACGTGCTCGCCCTTGACGCCGACGTAGAACTGGGTCTGGGTCCAACGGTGGGCGGCGTAGACGCCGCCTCCGACGACTCCCGCGACGATCAGCAGGATCAGCGTGCGGGTGGTCCACTTGCGCCCTTTGCTGCGGCGCCGGCGGGGGCGGTCGTACGTGTCGTCGTAGCGGGAGTCGTCGTCGTACGGCTCGGCTTCGCCGAAGCTGCCGTACGCGCCGCCGCCCTGGCCCTGGTCGGGGTATCCGTAGCCGGGGGCGTCACCGCTGCCGGGGGGCCCGAAGGCGCCGGCCTGCGGGGGGACCTGGCGGCCCAGGCCGGAGGCGCGGCCCGCCGGGGTCTGCATGGCGTTGCCGCCGTCGAAGAGCTGGTGCTGGTTCTCGGCGACCGCGCCGACGACGACCGGGGTGTCGTTCAGCTGGGCGGCGAGGGTGTCGCCGCTGTCGGTGTCGAGGACGTCCGCGACGATGCAGGTGATGTTGTCCGGTCCGCCGCCGCGCAGGGCGAGCTGGATCAGGGCCTGCACGGTCTCGTGGGGGCCGTGGTAGTCGGCGAGGGTCTCTTCCAGGGTCTGGTGGGAGACGACGCCGGAGAGCCCGTCGGAGCAGATGAGGTACCGGTCGCCGGCCCGGACCTCGCGGATGGAGAGGTCCGGCTCGACGGTGTCGCCGCTGCCGAGCGCCCGCATGAGAAGGGAGCGCTGCGGATGGGTGGTGGCTTCCTCTTCGGTGATGCGGCCCTCGTCGACGAGGCGCTGCACCCAGGTGTGGTCCTGGGTGATCTGCGTGAGGACGCCGTCGCGGAGCAGGTAGGCGCGGGAGTCGCCGACGTGGACGAGGCCGAGGCGCTGGCCGGTCCACAGGAGCGCGGTCAGGGTGGTGCCCATGCCCTCCAGCTGGGCGTCCTCCTCGACCATGACGCGCAGCTGGTCGTTCGCGCGCGCCACGGCGGTGGCGAGCGAGGTGAGGATGTCGGAGCCCGGGACGTCGTCGTCGAGCTGCACGAGGGAGGAGATCACCTCGGAGCTGGCGACTTCGCCGGCGGCCTGGCCGCCCATGCCGTCGGCCACGGCGAGGAGACGGGGGCCGGCGTAGCCGGAGTCCTCGTTGCCCTCGCGGATCATGCCCTTGTGTGATCCGGCGGCGAACCGCAGGGACAGACTCATGCGCACCTCGCCGGTCGGCTCCGGGTACAACCGGTCTCGAGCCACACTGCCCACCCTCCGGTCGGGAGCGCGCTCGGGTCCGTGTCCTGGATGGGACGGACTACCGCGGCTCGCTCGCTCCGCTCGCTCATTCTCGTACTACTTCCGCAGCTCGATGACGGTCTTGCCGATGCGGATCGGGGCACCCGGCGGAATGGGCGTCGGGGTGGTCAGACGGGTCCGGTCGAGATACGTGCCGTTGGTGGACCCGAGATCCTCGACGATCCACTGGCCGTCACGGTCGGGGTAGATCCTGGCATGGCGGCTGGAGGCGTAGTCGTCGTCCAGCACGATCGTGGAGTCGTGGGCGCGGCCCAGCGTGATCGTCTGGCCCGCGAGGGCCACCGTGGTGCCCGTGAGGGTGCCCTCGGAGACGACCAGCTTGGTGGGTGCTCCACGACGCTGGCGCTGCTGCGGCGGTGCCGCCGCTTGGCGGCCCGCCTGTTGCGGCGCTCCGGCCGCGGCGCTACCGCGGCGCGAGCCGCGCTGGGTGACGCGCGTACCGAAGAGGTCGCTGCGGATGACCTGGACGGCCACGATGACGAACAGCCACAGAACGGCCAGGAAACCCAACCGCATGACCGTCAGGGTCAGCTCTGACATTGCCCCCGCTTCACCCTTCGGCTTGCCGGTAAATGATGGTGGTGCTGCCCACGACGATCCGCGAGCCGTCGCGGAGCGTAGCGCGGGTGGTGTGCTGCCCGTCCACCACGATGCCGTTGGTGGACCCGAGATCCTGGATCGTCGAGGGCGTTCCGGTCCGGATCTCACAGTGCCGGCGGGATACGCCGGGGTCGTCGATCCGCACGTCGGCTTCCGTGCTTCGGCCGAGTACGAGCGTGGGGCGCGAGATCTGGTGGCGGGTGCCGTTGATCTCGATCCAGTGGCGCCGGGTGGCGCCGCCGACGGGTACGGGGGCCGGTCCGCCGGCGCCCGGCCGGCGCGCGGGCGCGCCCGGGGGCGGCCCGGCGGGCATGGGCGGTGCGGCGACGGGGGCCCCCACGCCGTAGGCAGGGGGAGGGTAGCCGTAGCCGCCCTGCTGGTTCTGGGGAGCCTGCGGCTGCGCCTGGGAGGTGCTGGCGGCGAGCGTGCGGCTGCGGACCCGGTAGAGCCCGGTGTCGAGGTCGTCGGCCTTCTCCAGGTGGACCTTGATCGGGCCCATGAAGCTGTAGCGCTGCTGCTTGGCGTAGTCGCGGACGAGGCCCGCGAGCTCGTCGCCGAGCTGCCCGGAGTAGGGGCTCAGACGCTCGTAGTCACCGGCGCTGAGCTCGACGATGAAGTCGTTGGGGACGACGGTCCGCTCGCGGTTCCAGATCGTCGCGTTGTTGTCGCACTCGCGCTGGAGTGCGCCGGCGATCTCGACGGGCTGGACTTCGGACTTGAACACCTTGGCGAAGGTGCCGTTCACCAGACCTTCGAGTCGCTGCTCGAACCGCTTCAGAACTCCCATGGGGCACCTCCTCCGTCGTTGTCGCCCTGTACTGCTTACTGATCGTATCCACGCGTGGCGGATTCGGCTGGTTCCCCCTGGGTCCCATGCGCAGGAGTGTTGGTACTCACAAGGGATCGTAGGGGTGCTCCGGGAACAGTGTCCCGCACCGGGAGTGCAGTGTGGGAGGGGCATTCGTGGCCGGGGTGGGGGGTGCGGGGAAAGGGATGTGATTCCACCCCGTCCGACGTGCTAATGTTTCGACGTCGCCAGGGGAACGGCCCGCAAGGGAAGAGCCACTGGGACGCTACTCGGGCGAGTGGCGGAACGGCAGACGCGCTGGCTTCAGGTGCCAGTGTCCTTCGGGACGTGGGGGTTCAAATCCCCCCTCGCCCACATCGACGAAACGGTCGTCATCGCGAAAGCGGTGGCGGCCGTTTCGCTTTGCCCGTCTCCTGAGGAGAAGTCGGTCCGAAGTGGGGCCGCGGACACGGACGTTCAACGGGGCGGCTGAGATTTCCGCGCGTGCGCGGGGAGTTGGGGATCGTGACCGGATCGGCCGTGCTGCCGTCCGCACTGCCGCCCCGTGCGGTCGTCCGTACGACTTTCGTCACGCAGGGCGCGACGAAAGAGGACGTTCGGACGGGCGCGGGGGTGTCTAGGGTCGGGCGGGTGGATGCGACGGCGAGGATGCGGGCGGGCTGGGACTGGCTGAGGGGCCCCGAGCCGTGGACCCGGCGGATGGTGGCCGGGGACCTGGTGCTCGCCGCAGTGATCGTGCTGCTCGGCCTGGGGGTCGAGGAACTCGACAACGGCAGCGTGCAGCGGATGCTGGGCAGCGCCGTGGCCGTGGTGGTGCTGACGCTGCTGCGGCGCCGGCTGCCGGTGGCGACGCTGATCGTGGGGGCGGCGGTGTCCCCGTTCCTGCCCGGGGCCTTCCTGATCATGATCCTGCTGGGCTGGTCGGCGGGGCGCCGGATTGTCGGGGTGGGCCGGGCGCTGGCCGCGTTCACCGTCGCCTTCCTCGCCGAGGTCGTCCTCAGCGTGGTGCAGGCGTGGTCCGAGATGCGGCCCCTGCTCGTGATCGTGTTCTCCACGCTGATGTTCCTGGCGATGACGGTGATGCCAGGCCTGGCCAGCCGGTACTGGTCGCAGCGCCGGACGCTGCTCCAGGCGCTCCAGGAGCGCAACGGGCAGCTGATGCGGGAGCGCGCGATGGTCGCCGGGCAGGCCCGGCTGTGGGAACGGCAGCGGATCGCCCAGGACATGCACGACAGTCTCGGCCACCAGTTGGCGCTGATCTCGGTGCACACCGGTGCCCTGGAGGTGGACCCGGAGCTCACCGACCGCCAGCGGGAGGCGGTGGGCGTGCTGCGGCAGGCCTCGGTGGCCGCGATGCACGAACTGCGCGAGGTCGTCGGGATCCTGCGGGACGGCGTCGAGGCGCCGGTGCCTGTGGAGGAGGCCCAGCCCGCGGCGCGCGGGGTGGTCGGGATCGCGGGGATCGTGGAGGCGGCCCGCAGCGCCGGGACCGACGTACGGATGACCACGTCGGGGCGGCCGAGGCCGCTGGTGGCGGCGTGCGACCACGCGGCGTACCGGATCGTGCAGGAGGCGCTCACCAATGCGTACAAGCATGCTTCGGGGGCGCCGATCGCGGTGGAACTGCGGTACGAGGACGACTCGCTCGTGGTGGAGATCGCCAACGGTCCGGCGGCCGGACCGGGCGCCGGAGAGGTGGTCTCGGGCGGGCAGGGGCTGACGGGCCTGCGGGAGCGGGCGCGGCTGGTCGGCGGGATGGTGCACGCCGGAGCGACCGAGGACGGCGGGTTCCGGGTGGCCGGGGTGCTCCCGTACGGGGCGGAGCCGGCCGGGGTGGCGGACATCGCCGACGACTTCGGGCAGCAGGCGCTCGGGCCGTTGGGGGCGCCGCCGATGGACTGGGCGGCGGTGGACCGGGAACTGGCCGTACGGGGCCGCAGCCGGACCGGGGGCGTCGCCATGGGCTGCGGCATCGCCTTCGCGGCAGTGGTGCTGCTGGTGATCGTGCTCGGGGCGGGGATGGCGTTCTTGGCGGGTTCGGTGAACAAGGCCATGATCAGCCAGGACGACTACGACGCGGTGCACGTGGGCGAGTCGGAGGAGGCGGTCCGGGGCCGGCTGCCCGAGGGCGACAGCTTCATGACGGCAGGCCTGGACCGCAAGGGTCCCGAGCGGCCGGAGGGCACGCAGTGCCTCGCCCTGCTGTCGACGGACGAATCGGGGCTGACCACCGATACCGTTTTCCGGTTCTGCTTCAAGGACGGCAAGCTCGTCGACAAGCAGGCGTACGAGGCCAAGCAGTAGGAGCGCGGGTGACAGCCAAGGTGATCCGAGTGGTGATCGCTGACGACGAGCCGCTGATCCGGGCCGGGATCAGGATGATCCTGACCTCGGCGCCGGACATCGAAGTCGTCGCGGAGGCGGCGAACGGCCGCGAGGCCGTGGACCTGGCCCGCGCGCACGCGCCCCAGGTGATGCTGCTGGACATCCAGATGCCGGTGATGGACGGACTGACCGCGCTCGGCGAGCTGGGGCGGGCGGCGCCGGAGGTCCGGGCGCTGATCCTGACCACCTTCGGCGAGAAGGAGAACGTGCTGCGGGCGCTCGGCCAGGGCGGCGCGGGGTTCCTGCTCAAGGACTCGGCGCCGGGCGAGCTGATCGGCGCGGTCCGCGCCGCTGCCGCCGGGGACGCCTACCTCTCGCCGGGAGCGACCCGGCACGTGGTGGACCAACTGGCCTCGGGTCAGGGCACGGTACGCGGCGAGGAGGCCCGGCGGCGGGTGGCGGAGCTGAGCGAGCGGGAGCGCGGGGTGCTGGCGCTGCTCGGGGAGGGCCTGTCGAACGCGGACGCGGGGCGGCGGTTGCACATGAGCGAGGCGACGGTGAAGACCTATGTGAGCCGGATCCTGGCGAAGCTGGACTGCGAGAACCGGGTACAGGCGGCCCTGCTGGCCAGGGACGCCGGGCTGTAGGTACCGTCGGGCCGAATTGATGGGGTCGGCCCGGCCGTTCGGCGGCCGACGGACACGGGCGGGGGCGGCAGGTATGGCGACGGTACCGGAGCAGTGCACGGTGGAACGGGACAGAGCCGGCGCGCCGGACACGGCGAGCGCGACGGGCGGGACCGGCGTGACGGGCGCGGTCGACGCCGCGTGGGGCGGCGGACGGATCCCGACCGTCGAGGGGTTCGCCCCGCGGGTCGTGGCGGGCTCGCCCAAGGAGGCGGGCAAGGCGCTGCGCGCGCGGGTGCCGCGCTCGGCACACGCGCACTTCGAGGCGCCGGCCGGGCGTCCGGACGCGGTGCGCGCGGTGGAGGAGTCCAACGTCGGACGGGTCGCCGAACTGGCTCCGATACGGGTGGGCCGGATGGCCGCCAACCCCTTCGCGTTCCTGCGGGGTTCGGCCGGCCTGATGGCGCACGACCTGTCCGGCGGCCCGGTGACCGGCGTCGGCGCGCAGATATGCGGCGACGCGCACGCGGCGAACTTCGGGCTGTACGGGGACGCCCGCGGCCGGCTCGTCATCGACCTGAACGACTTCGACGAGACCGTGTTCGGGCCGTGGGAGTGGGACGTGAAGCGGCTGGCGACCTCGCTGGTGCTGGCCGGGCGGGTGGCCGGCGCGGACGAGGACACCTGCCGGGCCGCGGCGCTCGACGCGGTGGGCGCGTACCGCCGGACCGTACGGCTGCTGGCCAAGCTGCCGGCGCTGGACGCCTGGAACGCCATCGCGGACGAGGAGCTCGTCTCGCACGCCGATGCCCGGGACCTGCTGGGCACGCTGGAGAAGGTCTCGGAGAAGGCCCGCAACAACACCTCGGCGCGGTTCGCGGCCAAGTCGACGGAGCCGTGCCCCGACGGAGTGCGCCGCTTCGTGGACGCCCTGCCCGTGCTGCGCCGGGTCGGCGACCGGGAGGCGGCGGCCGTGGCGGCCTCGCTGGGCCCGTACCTGAAGACCCTCCAGGGGGACCGGCTGCCGCTGCTGGCCCGGTACGCGATCCACGACGTGGCCTTCCGGGTCGTGGGCACCGGGAGCGTCGGCACCCGCTCGTACGTGGTGCTGCTGCTGGACCACCGCGGTGAGCCGCTCGTCCTCCAGGTGAAGGAGGCGCGGCCCTCCGTGCTGCTGCCGCACCTGCCCGCGCTGGGCTTCGAGTCCCCGGCCGAGGAACACGAGGGCCGTCGGGTGGTGGCCGGGCAGAAGCGGATGCAGGTGGTCTCCGACATCCTGCTGGGCTGGACGACCGTGGAGGGGCGTCCGTACCAGGTGCGGCAGTTCCGCAACCGGAAGGGCAGTGTGGACCCTGCCGCGCTGACCCCCGACCAGCTCGACGACTACGGCCGCATGACGGGCGCCCTGCTGGCCCGGGCGCACGCACACAGCGCCGATCCGCGGCTGCTGGCCGGGTACTGCGGCAAGAACGACGAGCTGGACGAGGCGATGGCGACCTTCGCGGTGGCGTACGCCGACCGGAGCGAGGCCGACCACGCGCACCTGGTGGCGGCGGTCCGGTCCGGACGGATCGCGGCGGAGGCCGGAGTCTGAGCAGGTCACCGTCCCCGGGGCCGGTGATCCGCCGGGCACCGCTGCCGGTGGCAGCGGGGGAGGACCACCGTCCCGGGCGGACCGGCCTTAGGCTGGCCGGGTGAGCGAGCAGCAGACTGAAGAGACCGTCCCCGAGGACTCCGGCGCTTCCGGCGTTTCCGGGAACCTTGGCGACGAGCGTCCCGAGGCGCGCCTGGAGCGGGCCGTGCGGGCCGCCGAGCAGGCGCTGATCGAGTTCGAGATCGCGGTGGAGACCTTCCGGGTGGAGGTGGAGAACTTCTCCCGGCTGCACCACCAGAAGCTCGGCCCGATGTACTCGCGGCTCGACGAGCTGGACGCGCTGATCGCGGAGGCGAAGGCGGCGCGCAGCGGCGATGCCGAGGACCTGCGACGGGCCCGGGAGGCCCGCTCGCTGGTGATGCCGATGCCCGGGGTGGACGAGCTGTTCCACGACTGGATGGACTCGGACGGCATCTCCGACGACGCGTCGGCCATGCTCACCGACCGTGCGGTGCGGCCCCCGGAGCGGGTGCGGCCTTCGGAGGAGGTGCGCCGCCTCTACCGGGAGCTGGTCCGCCGGGCGCACCCGGACCTCGCGCAGGACGAAGCCGAACGGGAACGGCGCGACGCGTTCATAGCACGGGTCAACGCGGCGTACGGGCGGGGCGAGGAGCAGGTGCTGCGCGAGCTGGCCGAGGAGTGGGCGGCGGGCCCCGTACCGGAGGCCGTGCGGCGGCTGAACGAGAGCGAGGAGCTGTACGCCCGGCTGGAGTGGCTGGCGCGGCGCAAGGAGCTGCTGTCGGTGGTGGCCCGGGAGCTTGAGGACAGCGCGATCGGGTCGATGCTGCGCATGGCGCCGGAGGACCCGGACCGTTTGCTGGAGGAGATCGCGGAGCAGCTGCTCGCGCAGGTGTCCGAGCGCGAGGCGGAGCTCGCTGCCCTGGCCTTCTGAGGCCGCGCTGCGGGGCCGTGCCGTTCGGGGCGGCGGCTCCGCTAGGTTTGGACGTCAGATCTGCGATGAGAGAAGGCGACGTATGAACTTCGGACCGCTTCCCTCGGTGGACGCCGCCGCGGTGCCCTCCGAAGGCTTTGTCCTTGACGTCCGTGAGGACGACGAATGGGCTGCCGGACACGTGGAAGGCGCTCTGCACATCCCGATGAGCGACTTCGTGGCCCGCTTCGGTGAGCTGACCGAGGCCGTCGAGGACGGCCGTCGCGTGCACGTGATGTGCCGGGTGGGCGGGCGGTCCGCGCAGGTCACCAAGTACCTGGTGGGCCAGGGGATCGACGCCGTGAACGTCGACGGCGGCATGCAGGCCTGGGACGGCGTCGGGCGCCCGATGGTGACCGACAACGGGAACCCGGCCTTCGTGCTCTAGCCCGCGGTGGGCCGTGCCCGGGCTGCCCCGGGTCGGCCACGGGCCCGGGCCGGCCCGGGCCCGTCAGGCGAGGGAGTGGGCGGCCAGGAGGTCGCCCAGCGCCTCCTCGTGCGCGGCGGCCGGGCCGAGCTGGAGCTCCAGTTGTTTGGCCCACGCGTGGTAGCGGTGCAGCGGGTAGTCGGTGTCGGCGCCGAAGCCGCCGTGCAGGTGCTGTGCCGTCTGTACGACCCGGCGCACTCCCTCCGAGGCCCAGATCTTGGCGACGGCGACGTCCCCCGCGCTCGGCAGCGGGCCGCCGGCCCCGCCCGTCGCGGCGTCCAGCCGCCACGCGGCCTGCCACAGGGTGACCTCCATCGCCCGCAGGTCGATGTAGCGGTCGGCGGCCTGGACGGCGACGGCCTGGAAGGTGGCCACCGGGAAGCCGAACTGCTCGCGCTGGGTGGTGTACCGGCTGGTCATGGCGAGGACCCTCTCGCCGAGGCCGAGCGCGAGGGCGCAGGTTCCGGTGGCGAGGAGTTGGCGGAGCCGCTCCCAGGCGCCCGGGGCGTCGATGAGGTGCGTCGCGGGCACCCGTACGCCGTCCAGGGCGAGCTCGGCGAGCCGTTCCCCGGTGGTGGAGACCTGGTCGGACAGGGCGAGCCCCCCGGCGGTGCGCGGGACGAGCGCGAGGACTGCCTCGGCCTCCCCCGTGTGGGCCGGTACGGCGATCCAGTCGGCGCCGTACGCCCACGGGACGGCCGTCTGCACCCCGTCGAGGACCCACCGGGCGCCCTCGCGGCGGGCGGTGACGGCGAGCTCCGCGGGATCGTGGCCGCTGCGGCCGTGGGCTGCGGCGGTGAGGACGGGCGTTCCGCGCCCGGCTCCGGGCAGCAGGGCGGCGGCCAGCTCGGGGCTGCCGTGGGCCTGGACGACCATGGCGGTGGCACAGTGCTCCAGCAGCGGCACCCGGGCCAGTACCTTCGCCGCCTCGCGCAGCACCAGGCACAGGGCGATGGTGTCGAGGCCCGCTCCGCCGTGTTCCTCGGCGAGGACCAGGCTCAACAGGTCGGACGCCGCGAGCTCGGCCCACAGCCGCCGGTCGAAGTCGTCCGCGACGGCCCCCGGGGTCAGCGCGGGGCTGGGCACGCCGTCCGGGGCGACGTCCGCGAAGACGGCCCTCGCCGCCTCGACGGCGGCCTGCTGCTCCTCGGTGAAGGTGAAGTCCACTGCCTGTCCTCCCGCGCGCACCGGATGCCCGTCGGGCCCGATACGGACCTGACGGTGCGTCAAGATAGAACACGTTATGGAAATTGGACAGGGCAGGGTGCCGGTGGCCCGCTCAGCGGTCGAAGTCGATCTCCACTTCCTCGGTCACCGCGTGCGACTGGCAGGCCAGGACGAATCCGGCCTCCGTCTCCTCCGACTCCAGCGCGAAGTTCCTCTCCATCCGGACCTCGCCCGTGACCAGGAACGCCCGGCAGGTACCGCACACCCCGCCCTTGCAGGCGTACGGGGCGTCCGCGCGGTTGCGCAGCACGGCGTCGAGCAGGGATTCCCCGTCCTGGACCGGCCAGGTGCCGGAGCGGCCGTCGAGGCGGGCCGTGACCCGTACGTGGGCGGGGGCCGCGGCGGGGGCCGGCGCCGTCGTGTCCTCGACGTGGAAGATCTCCTGGTGGATCCGGGTCCGGACGACGCCGAGCGCGCCCAGCGCCTGCTCCGCCCCC
This sequence comes from Streptomyces sp. NPDC006430, assembly GCF_040612395.1. Lineage (NCBI taxonomy): Bacteria > Bacillati > Actinomycetota > Actinomycetes > Kitasatosporales > Streptomycetaceae > Streptomyces > Streptomyces sp. NPDC006430. Next base: position 185,990 of record NZ_JBEXQA010000012.1, on the reverse strand, counting down.
AAGACCAGACCGTACGGCCCGCACAGGAACCAGCCCGTCACCTCGGCGACCGGCAGCAGCGCCGGCAGCAGGGCCTTCAGACGCTCCTCGTCGAGGCGGCCGGACGGCAGGCCGGCCTCCTGCTCCTCCCGCGACAGGACGGTCACCAGCTGGAACCGGTCCGGGTAGCGGTCCTTGAGGTCGGCGACCTCGTCCAGGAACATCGTCGAGGCGGCCGTACGGTCGCTGCGGACCAGGCAGAACCGGGCGTCGGGCCGGGCCGCGAGCAGCGAGGCGGCGATCGACAGCACCGGGGTGATGCCGCTGCCGCCGACGATCGCCGCGTAGTGGCCGGCGGCCGGCGCGGCGGCCGGCTCCAGGACGAACCGCCCGGCCGGGACCATCACGTCCAGGACGTCCCCGGCGGCGATCTCCTTGTGCGCGAACGTGGAGAACTCCCCGCCCTCCACCAGCCGCACGCCCACCCGCAGCGCGGCAGGGCCGGGGCCGGCCGGCTCCGGGGCGGGGGAGCAGATCGAGTACGTGCGGCGGATCTCGTCACCCTCGGGGGTGCTGCGGCGCAACGTGAGGTGCTGACCGGGGGCGTGCAGGTACTCGCCGCGCAGCTCCTCGGGGACGCTCAGGGTCAGCGCCACGGAGTCGTCGGTGAGCCGGTCGACCGCCGCCACCGTCAGCGGGTGGAAGGCGCCGTGGCGCGCGGGGCGCCCGGGGCCCGACGTGGGCGACGGCGTGGACGCGGCCATCTACAACTCCTTGAAGTGGTCGAACGGTTCACGGCAGGCGGTGCAGCGGCGCAGCGCCTTGCACGCGGTGGAGGAGAACCGGCTGAGCAGTTCGGTGTCGGTCGATCCGCAGTGCGGACAGCGGATCGAGAGGGTGAGCGCGACCGGTTCGCCAGCCGCGTGCGGCCGGGGCGGGGCGATGCCGAACTCGGCCAGCTTGCGCCGCCCTTCGGCACTGATGTCGTCGGTCGACCAGGCCGGGGACAGCACCGTGCGCACCTGTACGTCCTGCATGCCGCGGTCGGTCAGGACCCGCTCGATGTCGGCGGACATGGCCTCGACGGCGGGGCAGCCGGTGTAGGTCGGGGTGAGGGTGACCTCGACGTGGCCATCCTCGTGCATCCGCACTCCGCGCATCACGCCGAGATCGGCGAGGGTGAGTACGGGCAGCTCGGGGTCGGGTACGGAGCCTGCGAGCTCGGCCAGCTCCGCCTCCAGGCGGCTCCTGGCCTCGATGTGGGCCGGGTCCTCGGTGGGGGCCGGGTCCCCGGTACGGGGCGGAGCCTCGGTGTGGGCCGGAGCCTCGGTGCGGGGCGTGTCCGTCACCATGACGCCCCCGGATGACTGCGGTGCAGGTGCTGCATTTCGGCGAGCATGCGGCCGAAGGGTTCGGTGTGCAGGCCCTGCCGGCCGGCCCCGGCCACCCAGGCGCCGGTGCGCGGGCCTTCGGGGAGCGCGAGCCCGGCCCGCTCCACCACACTGCCGACGGCGGCCAGCCAGCGGCCCTCCAGGGCGGCCCAGTCGACGCCGTCGATCCCGTCCACCGGCTGGAACATCTCGCCGGTGTACTTCCACAGCGCGTCCAGGGCGGCCCGCATGCGGGCGTGGCTCTCCTGCGTGCCGTCGCCGAGCCGCAGGGTCCACTGCTCGGCGTGGTCGCGGTGGTAGGCGGTCTCCTTGACGGCCTTGGCCGCCAGCGGGCCGAACGGGCCCTCGCCGGCGGCGAGTTCCGCGTACAGCTCGTGCTGGTAGAAGGAGAAGTAGAGCTGGCGGGCGATCGTGTGCGCGAAGTCCCCGTTCGGCTGCTCGACCAACTGGAGGTTGCGGAAGGACCGCTCCTCGCGCAGGAAGGCGAGCTCATCCTCGTCGCCGGCCATGGACAGCAGGACGCGGGCCTGGCCGAGCAGGTCGAGGGCGATGTTGGCGAGGGCGACCTCCTCCTCCAGGACGGGGGCGTGCCCCGCCCATTCGCCGAGGCGGTGGGAGAGGACCAGCGCGTCGTCCCCCAGTGCGAGGGCGGCGGACTGAACCACATCGGTGCTGGTCACAGGTGATGCACCCCCTCGGGGATCTCGTAGAAGGTGGGGTGCCGGTACGGCTTGTCGGCCGACGGGGCGAAGAAGGGGTCCCGCTCGTCCGGCGAGGACGCGGTGATCTCGGTGGACGGCACGACCCAGATCGAGATGCCCTCGCTGCGCCGCGTGTAGAGGTCGCGGGCATTGCGCAGGGCCATTTCCGCGTCGGGCGCGTGCAGGCTGCCCGCGTGCGTGTGCGAGAGGCCGCGGCGCGAGCGCACGAACACCTCCCACAGTGGCCAGTTCTGCGTCATACCCCTGCCTCCTGGTTCGTTGCCGTGTGCTGCGCCGTGTGCTGCGCGGTGTGCTGTGCGGTGCGCTTCTGTGCGTACGCCGCGGCCGCCTCGCGGACCCAGGCGCCTTCCTCGTGGGCGCGGCGCCGCTGGCCGAGCCGCTGGTCGTTGCACGGGCCGTTGCCCTTGACCACGTCCCAGAACTCCGCCCAGTCGATCGCGCCGAAGTCGTGGTGCCCGCGCTCCTCGTTCCACTTCAGATCGGGGTCGGGCAGGGTCAGGCCCAGCGCTTCGGCCTGCGGAACGGCGATGTCCACGAAGCGCTGGCGCAGCTCGTCGTTGGAGTGCCGCTTGATCCGCCAGGCCATCGACTGCGCGGAGTGCGCCGACTCGTCGTCCGGCGGACCGAACATCATCAGCGAGGGCCACCACCAGCGGTTCACCGCGTCCTGTGCCATCGCGTGCTGCGCCTCGGTGCCCTTGGAGAGGGCCATGAGCAGCTCGAAGCCCTGGCGCTGGTGGAAGGACTCCTCCTTGCAGATGCGGACCATGGCGCGGGCGTACGGCCCGTACGAGCAGCGGCAGATCGGCACCTGGTTGGTGATCGCCGCGCCGTCCACGAGCCAGCCGATCGCGCCCACGTCCGCCCAGGTCAGGGTGGGGTAGTTGAAGATCGAGGAGTACTTCTGCTTGCCGGAGTGGAGCTTGTCGAGCAGCTCGTCGCGGCTGGTGCCGAGGGTCTCGGCGGCGCTGTACAGGTAGAGGCCGTGGCCGGCCTCGTCCTGCACCTTGGCCATCAGGATCGCCTTGCGGCGCAGCGAGGGCGCGCGAGTGATCCAGTTGGCCTCGGGCTGCATGCCGATGATCTCGGAGTGCGCGTGCTGGGCCATCTGGCGGACGAGCGAGGCGCGGTACGCCTCGGGCATCCAGTCCCGCGGCTCGACGCGCTCGTCGGCCGCCACCGCGGCGTCGAAGGCTGCCGCGAGCTGTGCCCCGAGGTCAGCCCCGAGGCCTGCGTCCTGCCCCGTTTCCGGGGTCACTGCCACCATCCCGGCCCCCTGCCAGAGATTGTTGACCGCCCGACCGACCGATCGTTCGGTTCGTACCCTTCAATGGTGAGTCGGCGGCCCGTAGGGTGTCAACCTCTGTGGTCAACCCTGTGGACGCCGGATGATCGGGGTGGGATGGATTCGAACGAGCGCGAGCCCGCGGAGGGGGTTGTCCTGCCGGCCGTTCCCCAGGCCCTTCCCCGGACCGCTCCGCGGCCTCCTGCGCCGGCGCCACGGGTTCCCGGGATCGCCGGACTGTCCGCCCCGTACCGGGTCCTCGCGTCCCTGGCCCTGGCTGCCGTCGCCCTCGCCGCATGCGGGCACCTGGCGCTGGTCTTCCTGCACGTCGCCCCGTCGAACACGGTGAGCAAACAGCACGCGAAGACGGTCGACGACTGGATCTACCCCGAGTTCGAGCAGAACTGGAAGCTGTTCGCCCCCAACCCCCTCCAGCAGAACATCGCGGTGGAGGTGCGCGCGGAGGTCCGGACCGGGGGCGGCGAGCCGGTCACCGGCAGCTGGCGTGACCTGTCCGCGGAGGACGGCGCGGCCATCCGGCACAGCCTGCTGCCGAGTCACGCGCGGCAGAACGAGCTGCGGCGGGCCTGGGACTTCTTCACCAGCTCCCACGACGAGGACAACAAGCCGATCGGTGAACGCGGCGCGCTGTCGGAGCAGTACCTGCGGCGGATCGCGCTGAACCGGATCGCGCCGGACGCGGCGGGCGAGATCGTACGCATCCAGCTGCGCTCGGCGACGAGGGCGGTGGCGGCCCCGCCGTGGAGCGACGAGAAGACCGACACCCAGACCTACTACCGGGAGCTGCCGTGGTGGACGGTGTGAGGCGGGCACGGGCCGCCGCCGGCCGGGCGGTGGCACGGGTCTCCGGGCAGGCGTTGGGCCCGTACCAGAGCGCCGTGGTCCGCATCGGCTTCTCCGCGACCTGGCTGTTCTTCCTGCTGCGGGAGTTCCCGAACCGGCACGAGCTGTACGGGCCCGACGGGCCCTGGAGCTTCGCGCTGGCGGAGCGGCTGATCGCCTCGAACCATGCCTTCACCGTGCTGGTGTGGTCGGACGCGGCGCTGTGGTTCGAGGTCGTCTACGCGCTGTCCGTGGTGTCGAGCGCCCTGTTGCTGCTGGGCTGGCGGACCCGGGCGACGTCCGTGGTGTTCATGGTCGGCGTGCTGTCGCTACAGAACCGCAGCGTGTTCATGGGTGACGGCGGGGACAACGTCATCCACCTCATGGCGATGTACCTGGTGCTGACGCGGTGCGCGCAGGTGTGGTCGTTGGACGCGCGGCGCGCGAGGCTGCGGGGGTCGGCCTCGGCGGGGGCTGCCGGGCCGGCGCTGTGGGTCGTACTGGGCGCGGTGCTCGCCTACGGGGCGGTGACGGCGCGGTTCAGCCACGGCTGGCTGGCGGCCCTGGCGACGCTGTGGGTGGTCTGCGCGGTGTGGTGGAGGGCGGACCGGTACGAGCCGGAGGGGGAGGGACGCGCGGTCCTGGACGTCGTGGCGAACCTGGTCCACAACGCCGGGATGCTGGTGATCGCGGCGGAGGTCTGCCTGATCTACGCGACGGCGGGGTGGTACAAGATCCAGGGCTCGCGGTGGCAGGACGGGACCGCGCTGTACTACCCGCTGGGGCTGGACTACTTCACGCCGTGGCCCGGGTTGTCGTCGGTGGTGGCGGGGAGCGGGACGGTGGTGATGCTGCTCTCGTACGGGACCGTGGTCGTGCAGGTCGCATTCCCGTTCACGGTGTTCAACCGGCGGATCAAGAACGTGCTGCTGGCGGTGATGATGCTGGAGCACGCGGGGATCGCGGTGCTGCTGGGATTGCCGTTCTTTTCGCTGGCGATGATCACCGCGGACGCGGTGTTCCTGCCGACGGCGTTCCTGCTCTGGTTGGGTGCCAAGGTCTCCCGGCCGCCCGGGCCGCCGGCCCGGGCGGGGACTCCCCCGGTGGCCCTGCCGGAGTCCGGCCCGGCGGGGCGGGAAACCCCGGGCCGCGGCCCCGTAGGCTCGGCGGTATGACTGAGCAGACCGTGCGGGAGTGGCGGACCGCAGCCGAGCGGGGGGACCTCGTGCTCCTCGACGGGTTCCACGCGCTGAAGCACGCCCTGCGCTTCGGGGCTGACGTCCGGGCCGTCGTCGCCGACGACCCGGACGCCGTGAAGGCCCTCGCCGCGGAGCTGGCTCCGGACGTGGAGGCGGACGTGGCGCGGCTGGTGCGCAAGGCAGAGCTGCGCACCCTGCTGACCCGCGTGCATCCCACCGGGGTCGCGGCACTGGCGGTGCGGCCCGACCGCGCGGAGGGGCGGGCCCGGCTCGACGGGCGGCCCCGCACCGCACCCGTCGTCGTGCTCGACAACCCGCGCAACCTCGGCAACGTCGGCGCCGTCGTCCGGCTCGCCGCGGGCTTCGGCGCCACCGGAGTGGTGACGCGCGGGGACCTCGACCCCTGGCACCCGAACGTGGTCCGGGCCGGGGCCGGGTTGCACTACGCCACCACCGTCGACCGGGTGGAGCTCGACACGCTCCCCGCCGGGCCGCTGTACGCGCTTGACCCGGAGGGCGAGGACATCCGCGCCCTCGCCCTCCCGGACGACGCCCTGCTCGCCTTCGGCTCGGAGCGCCACGGCATCTCGCCCGAGCTGCGCGCCCGCGCCGACCACCTGGTGTCCCTGCCGATGCGGTCGCAGGTGTCCAGCTACAACCTGGCGACCAGCGTCGCGATGACCCTGTTCCACTGGGGCGGGCCCCACGGCGGTTAGACAAACGGTGACCGCGGCGGCCACCGCCGTGGTCACCGTGGTCACCGTGGTCTGACCGAGGTCAGGCCTGGCGGCGGACCTCCACCACGCGGAAGCGGTTCGAGACGAACGCTCCGTCGCACAGCGCCGCGTTCGCCGCCGGGTTGCCGCCCGAACCGTGGAAGTCCGAGAAGGCCGCGGTCTGGTTGACGTAGACCCCGCCCGTCAGGTTCAGCGACAGCTGCGCCGACTCCTCCAGGCAGACCTCCTCGATGGCCCGCTCGGTGTCCGCGGACGTCGTGTACGCCCCGACCGTCATCGCGCCCTTCTCCCGCACCGTGCGGCGCAGGAGGTCGAGGGCGTCCGCCGTGGAGTCGACCGCGACCGCGAAGGACACCGGGCCGAAGCACTCCGAGAGGTAGGGGGCCGAGTCGTCCGGCTTGGTGCCGTCCAGCTTCACCATCACCGGGGTACGGACCACCGCGTCGGGGAACTCCGGATTGGCCACCTCGCGGGAGGCCAGCGCCACCTCGCCCAGGGCGGACGCCGCCTCCAGCCGGACCTTGACGTCCGGGTTGACCAGGGCGCCCAGCAGCGCGTTGGCCCGGGCGTCGTCACCCAGCAGGCCTCCGACCGAGGCCGCGAGGTCGGCGACGACCTCGTCGTACGTCTTGTGGCCGGCGTCCGTCGCGATGCCGTCCCGGGGGATCAGCAGGTTCTGCGGGGTGGTGCACATCTGGCCGCTGTACAGCGACAGCGAGAAGGCCAGGTTGGACAGCATGCCCTTGTAGTTGTCGGTGGAGTCGATGACGACCGTGTTGACGCCGGCCTTCTCCGTGTAGACCTGGGCCTGGCGGGCGTTCGTCTCCAGCCAGTCGCCGAACTCCGTCGAACCGGTGTAGTCGATCAGCTTGATCTCGGGGCGCACGGCCAGGGTCTTGGCGATGCCCTCGCCCGGTCGTTCCACCGCCAGCGCCACCAGGTTCGGGTCGAACCCGGCCTCGGCGAGGACCTCGCGGGCTACCTTCACCGTCAGCGCCAGCGGGAGCACGGCGCGCGGGTGCGGCTTGACCAGCACCGCGTTGCCGGTGGCCAGCGAGGCGAACAGGCCCGGGTAGCCGTTCCACGTCGGGAAGGTGTTGCAGCCGATCATCAGGGAGATGCCGCGCGGGACGGCCGTGAAGGTCTTGCCCAGCTCCAGCGGGTCCTTCTTGCCCTGCGGCTTGGACCAGTCTGCCTGCCCCGGAACACGGGTCTGCTCCTCGTAGGCGTACGCCACGGCCTCCAGGCCGCGGTCCTGCGCGTGCGGGCCGCCCGCCTGGAACGCCATCATGAAGGCCTGGCCGCTGGTGTGCATGACGGCGTGCGCGAACTCGTGCGTCCGCGCGCCGATCCGGGCCAGGATCTCGATGCAGACCAGGGCGCGCGCCTCGGGTCCGGCGTCCCGCCAGGCGCCCATGCCGGCCTTCATCGCGGGCAGCAGCACGTCGGGGTCGACGTGCGGGTACTCGACGCCGAGTTCCGGCCCGAACGGGGACACCTCGCCGCCGACCCAGCCGTCCGTACCGGGCTGCCCCAGGTCGAGTCGGGTCCCGCGGACCGCTTCGAAGGCGGCGAGCCCGTCGGCCGGCGCGGTCTCGCCGTATGCCTTGGGGTGCTCGGGGTGCGGGGACCAGTAGGCACGGCTGCGGATGGCGGCCAGGGCCTGGTCCAGGGTGGGCCGGTGCTTGGCGGACAGCTGGGGGACGGTGAGCGCGGCGGCCATCAGGGACCAACTCCTCGTTGAGCCGGGCAAGATCAGGCTGGTTCGCAGACTGACATCAGGCAGGGGCGGGTGAAGAAGAGCAGACTGGAGTTAGAGTAACCGAACGATCGGTCGGGACAAGAGGGCCCGGCGGACCTGTGGATAACTCGGTGCGGGAGGATCAGGACATGACAGCAATCGAGCGGTCCCGCACTGTGGCGGTCGTCGGCGCCGGCACCATGGGGCAGGGCATCGCCCAGGTCGCCCTCCTCGCAGGTCACCGGGTGCTGATCTACGACATCAACGCCGCGCTCGCCGCCGGCGGTGTCGGCATCGTCCAGGACCGCGTCGAGCGGATGGCCGCGAAGGGCCGCCTCGACCGCGTCGAGGCCGAGGACGCGATCGCCCGGATCGACGCGGCATCCGACCTCGCCGACCTCGCCGGTGCCGCGCTCGTCATCGAGGCCGTCGTCGAGGACACCGCCGTCAAGCGCGCGCTCTTCGAAGCGCTCGAAGCGGTGGTTCCGTCGGACGCGCTGCTGGCCACCAACACCTCCTCCCTCTCCGTCACGGAGCTCGCCGCCGGCCTCGCGCACCCCGGCCGCTTCCTCGGCCTGCACTTCTTCAACCCGGCTCCGCTGCTCCCGCTCGTCGAGGTGGTCAGCGGTTTCGCGACCGACCCGGCCGCCGCCGAGCTGGCGTACCGCACCGTGCTGGGCTGGGGGAAGACCCCCGTCCGCTGCGCCGACACCCCCGGCTTCATCGTCAACCGGATCGCCCGCCCCTTCTACGCCGAGGCCTTCGCGGTCCACGAGGAGCGGGGCGCCGACCCGGCCACCATCGACGCCGTGCTGCGCGAGTGCGGCGGCTTCAAGATGGGCCCGTTCCAGCTGACCGACCTGATCGGTCAGGACGTCAACGAGGCCGTCACCCGCTCCGTCTGGGAGTCCTTCTTCCGGAGCCCCAAGTTCACCCCGTCCCTCGCACAGCGCCGGCTGGTCCAGTCGGGCCGCCTGGGCCGCAAGTCGGGGCACGGCTGGTTCCCGTACGGCCCGGACGCCGAGGCTTTGGCCCCGCACACCGCCGCGCCCGAGGAGGCACCCGACAAGGTCACCGTCGTCGGTGACCTCGGTCCCGCCGCCGGGCTCGTCGAGCTGCTGGAGGAGGCCGGGATCGCGATCACGGCCACCGAGCACGGGGGGCCGTACATCCAGCTGCCCGGCGACGGTCAGCTGGTCCTCGCGGACGGCAAGACCTCGATCGAGTTCGCCGACGTCGTCTACTTCGACCTCGCGCTCGACTACCGCGGCGCCACCCGGATCGCACTCTCCGCGGGCGAGGACACCAGCGAGCGGACCCTCGCCGAGGCGATCGGGCTCTTCCAGAAGCTCGGCAAGCAGGTGTCCGTCATCGGCGACGTGCCCGGCATGATCGTGGCCCGTACGGTCGCGATGCTCATCGACCTGACCGCCGACGCGGTCGCCCGGGGCGTGGCCACCGCCGAGGACATCGACACGGCCATGCGGCTCGGCGTCAACTACCCGCTGGGCCCGGCCGAATGGCACGACCGGCTCGGCCGGGACTGGGCGTACGACCTGCTCCACAACCTCGACGAGCGCTGTCCGGGAGGCCGCTACGCGCCGTCGCTCGCGCTGTTCAAGCTCGGCTACGTAGAGGGCGAAGAGGGCGGCGAGGACGAGGCGGGCGGGGCGGAGGAGACCGCATGACCACCGTCAAGAGGGACACCTACACCCCCGAGACGCTCCTGACGGTCGCCGTCCAGGTCTTCAACGAGCGTGGCTACGACGGCACCTCCATGGAGCACCTCTCCAAGGCGGCGGGCATCTCGAAGTCCTCGATCTACCACCACGTGGCGGGCAAGGAAGAGCTGCTGCGGCGGGCCGTCAGCCGGGCGCTCGACGGACTGTTCGCCGTACTGGAGGAGCCGGGCGCGGTGCGCGGCCGGGCGGTCGAGCGCGTCGAGTACGTCACGCGGCGCACGGTCGAGGTCCTGGTCTCTGAACTGCCCTACGTGACACTGCTGCTGAGGGTGCGGGGCAACACCCGGACCGAGCGCTGGGCCCTGGAGCGCCGCCGCGAGTTCGACCACCAGGTCGCGGAGCTCCTCAAGGCCGCAGCGGCCGACGGCGACCTCCGCGCGGACGTGGACATCCGCTTGGCCACCCGCCTGCTGTTCGGCATGGTGAACTCCCTGGTCGAGTGGTACCGCCCGCACCCGGGCACCACTCCGGACCAACTGGCCGACACGATCGCCCTCATGGCGTTCGACGGCCTGCGCCGCACGGCCGGCTAGGCCCCGCGCCTGCCGCTCCCCGTGCCGACTCCCGTGCGGATCGGCGAGCCGTCCGCACGCTTTCCGGCACCGCCGGCGAATCCGACCCGCGGCGGTCTGGGACGCGGCGGTGCCGGCTCCCGGTGGGCGGGCTCCGCCGGTATGGCTCCACAGGGGCCTCCATCCCGCGAACGACGATCCGGAGAGCACACGGGGCCCGCGACGAGCCGGCCGAAAATGTGTCCGATAAACCGGCGCAAGTGGAGGTAGCCTGAGCGTGACTCAATCCTGAGCGCGTTCAAAAATGAAAATGGGGGGATCGGTGCGCAGTCGCCGTCTCGTTGTTTCCGCTGCCGTCGTCGTCGCGGCCAGCGTTGGTTTCATCCCGGGCATGGCCCAGGCGGCCGGTCCGGCCGCAGGTCCGTCCGCACCCGCGGCCAAGGGGGTGTCCGCTCCCGGAGCGGACCTGGCCAAGCTCGGTGCGGCAGACGTGAAGACCTTCCACAGCCCGAAGGAGCACTCGGTCCGCAAGGCCCTGCCCGCAGCCAAGGGCAAGGCTTCCGGGAGCGCCACCGCGCAGGGCGCGGAGACCGTCGCCGCCGGCAACCCGGACCTGGGCCTCGTGCTCAACGCGCAGAGCGACACCGCGCACAGCGTCGATCTGCGGGCCCAGGTGCTCAGCGCCCCCGGCGCCACGCTCAAGATCACCTACGACTGGGGTGACGGGACGACCGACGGCTCTGACGCCTACCCGAACCAGGAGGTCTCGCTCAAGCACACCTACGCCGAGCTTGGCGAGTACAACGTCAAGGTCACCGTGACGGACGTCACGAACCAGGTCGAGGTCGTCAACGAGCTCCCGCTGTCGACGGTCGGTTCGGACTTCACCCCGTACGCCCCGACCCGTCTCCTGGACACCCGGGACGGCACCGGGGCCCCGAGGGGCATGGTGCAGGCGTACTCCGCGGTCAAGGTGAAGATCGCCGGCAACGGCAAGATCCCGGCGGGCGTCACGGCCGTGGCCCTCAACGTCACCGCGACCAACACCTCCAACCCCGGGCACGTCACGGCGTACCCCGGCGGCAGCAACCGTCCGACCACCTCGAACCTCAACTTCGAGGCCAACCAGACCGTCCCGAACATGGTGGTCGTGCCGGTCGGCAAGGACGGCACCGTCGAGCTCTACAACGGCAGCTGGACGCCGGTCGACCTGATCGCCGACATCACCGGCTACTTCACCCGCAGCGCGGCCAACGGCTACACGCCGATGACCCCGGTCCGCGCGGTGGACACCCGCTCCGGCCAGGGCGCGCCGCAGGGCCAGGTCCCGGGCCGCACCGCGATCGGCGTGCAGCTCGGCGGCTGGTACGTGCCCGCCAACGCCACTGCCGTGGCGCTCAACGTGACCGTCACCAACCCGCGCCAGGACGGCCACCTGACGGCCTACCCGAGCGGCCAGCAGGCCCCGAACACGTCGAACGTGAACTTCAAGGCCATGCAGACCGTCGCCAACTCGGTGATCGTCCCCGTCGGCTCGGACGGCAAGGTCAACGTCTTCAACGGCGCCTGGGCGGGCACCGACGTCATCGTCGACGTCGTCGGCTACTACAGCCCCGACAGCTCGGGGGCACTCATGACCATGGAGCCGTTCCGCTGGCTCGACACCCGCAGCTGGGGTAAGGGGCCGATGTACGCCCGGGGCTACATCTGGATGCCCATGTCCACCAAGGACAAGGGCATCACGGCTGTCGTCCTGAACACGACGGTGACCAACACGAGGTCCGACGGATTCCTGTCGGTCGCCCCGGACACCAACCGCCTGGCGGACTACGAGAACGACACCGACGTCTTCCCGGCACGGCCCACGGCGTCCACGCTCAACTGGACGTCCGGTAAGACCGTCCCGAACCTGGTCCAGGCGAGCACCGGCGCCAACGGGATCGTCGACGTCTGGAATCAGAGCTGGGACACCACGGACCTGATCGTCGACCTCTTCGGCTACTACGACACGAAGTAACGGATCGGACCGGCGGGCGGTGTCCCGGGAGCGGCCTTCGCGGCCGTCCCGGGACACCGGCGTTTCCGGGGCCGGCTACTCCTCGGTGAGGGCCGGCCCCGCCGAAGGTCCCGGGGCGAGCAGGTCGGTCTCCTCGAAGACCAGGAGAGTACGGGTCGAGAGGACCTCCGGGATGGACTGGAGGCGGGTCAGCACCAGCTCGCGCAAGGTGCGGTTGTCCGGTGTGTGGACCAGGAGCAGGACGTCGAAGTCCCCGCTGACCAGGGCGATGTGCGCCGCGCCGGGGAGTTCGCGGAGCTTCTCGCGGACCGTGCGCCAGGAGTTCTGGACGATCTTCAGGGTGATATAGGCGGAGGCCCCCTGACCTGCCCGTTCGTGGTTGACGCGGGCCGTGAACCCGCGGATCACTCCGTCGTCGATGAGGCGGTTGATACGGGCGTAGGCGTTCGCGCGCGAGACGTGCACCTGCTCGGCCACCGACCGTATCGACGCGCGGCCGTCCGCCTGGAGCAGGCGCATGATCGATCGGTCGATGGGGTCCAGGGGGCGGGGCGGGACCTGTGGGGCCTGCTGGCTCGCTGGCGCACCCGCCGCGGGGGTCTGGGCGGAACCCTCCGTGGAACCCGATGCGGCCATTTGTTCATCCGGCATGGCCCACTGCCTCCCTCTCCTGGACATCCTGCACCCATCCCACGGCCACGGCGCCACTTTGTCCACAGCCTGAACTCGCCTGTAGCCAAATTGCGCCAACGACCGAACAATCGGTTGGTGAGGCGCCTCACATCCGAGGCGGCCCTGCCTGCTTCCCACGAGGAGGTGTACGCCGCCATGACGGTCCAAGAGCTGCCCGGTGCCGGTGCGTCCTACCGATCCACCCCGCCGCCCGCCTGGAGGCCCCGTACGGATGCCGCCCCGCTGCTCCCGGACCCCGAGCCGTACCGGGTGCTGGGCACGCCGGCCGCCGAGAAGCTCGACCCCGAGCTGATGCGCCGCTGCTACGCCGAGCTGGTGCGCGGCCGCCGCTACAACGCGCAGGCCACCGCACTCACCCGACAGGGCCGACTGGCGGTCTACCCCTCCACCGTCGGCCAGGAGGCCTGCGAGATCGCCGCCGCGCTGGTCCTGGAGGACCAGGACTGGCTCTTCCCGAGCTACCGCGACACCCTCGCGGCCGTGGCGCGCGGCCTGGACCCCGTCCAGGCACTGACCCTGCTGCGCGGCGACTGGCACACCGGCTACGACCCCCGCGAGTACCGGATCGCCCCGCTGTGCACCCCGCTCGCGACCCAGCTGCCGCACGCGGTGGGCCTGGCGCACGCCGCCCGGCTGCGTGGCGACGAGGTGGTCGCCCTCGCCCTGGTGGGCGACGGCGGCACCAGCGAGGGCGACTTCCACGAGGCGCTGAACTTCGCGGCCGTCTGGCAGGCCCCGGTGGTCTTCCTCGTCCAGAACAACGGCTTCGCCATTTCGGTCCCGCTCGCCAAGCAGACGGCCGCCCCCACCCTGGCCCACAAGGCCGTCGGGTACGGGATGCCCGGCCGGCTCGTCGACGGCAACGACATCGCCGCCGTCCACGAGGTGCTGTCCGAGGCCGTCCAGCGGGCCCGGGCCGGCGGCGGTCCGACGCTGATCGAGGCGATCACGTACCGCATCGAGGCCCACACGAACGCCGACGACGCGACCCGCTACCGCGGTGACGCCGAGGTCGAGGCGTGGAAGGCGCACGACCCGGTGGAGCTGCTGGAGCGCGAGCTGACCGCGCGCGGGCTCCTGGACGCCGAAGGCATCCAGGAGGCCAAGGACGCGGCCGAGACGATGGCGGCGGCGCTGCGCGAGCGGATGAACGCCGAGCCCGTGCTCGACCCGATGGACCTGTTCGAAAACGTCTACGCGGAGCAGACCGGCCGGCTCCGCGAACAGGCGGAGATGCTGCGCGCCGAGCTCGACGCGGAGGAGCAGTCGTGACGACGGTGGCGGCGAAGCCGGGCGTGAAGCCGGCGACGATGGCGCAGGCCCTGGGACGGGCCATGCGCGATGCGATGGCGCAGGACCCGACGGTCCACGTCATGGGCGAGGACGTCGGGACGCTGGGCGGGGTGTTCCGGATCACGGACGGCCTCGCGAAGGAGTTCGGCGAGGAGCGCTGCACGGACACGCCGCTCGCAGAGGCCGGGATCCTGGGCGCCGCGGTGGGCATGGCCATGTACGGGCTGCGGCCCGTGGTGGAGATGCAGTTCGACGCGTTCGCGTACCCGGCGTTCGAGCAGCTGATCTCGCACGTCGCGAAGATGCGCAACCGTACGCGGGGCGCGATGCCGCTGCCGATCACCATTCGGGTGCCGTACGGCGGCGGGATCGGCGGTGTCGAGCACCACTGCGACTCCTCCGAGGCGTACTACGTGGCGACGCCCGGCCTGCACGTGGTGACCCCGGCGACGGTCGAGGACGCGTACGGGCTGCTGCGCGCGTCGATCGCGAGCGACGACCCGGTGGTCTTCCTGGAGCCGAAGCGGCTGTACTGGTCGAAGGCCCAGTGGAACCCCGAGGAGCCGACCGCCGTACCCGGGATCGGTAAGGCACTCGTCCGGCGCACCGGCACGAGCGCGACGCTGATCACGTACGGGCCCTCGCTGCCGGTGTGCCTGGAGGCGGCCGAGGCGGCGCGCGAGGAGGGCTGGGACCTGGAGGTCGTGGACCTGCGCTCGCTGGTCCCGTTCGACGAGGAGACGGTCGTGGCGTCCGTACGCCGCACCGGACGCGCGGTGGTGGTCCACGAGGCCAACGGCTTCGGCGGACCGGGCGCGGAGATCGCAGCCCGCATCACGGAACGGTGCTTCCACCACCTGGAGGCGCCGGTGCTGCGGGTGACGGGCTTCGACATCCCGTACCCGCCGCCGATGCTGGAGAAGCACCACCTGCCCGGTGTGGACCGCATCCTGGACACCGTGGCCCGCCTGCAGTGGGAGAACTGATGCCGCAGGTAATGGAGTTCAAGCTCCCCGACCTCGGGGAGGGACTGACCGAGGCCGAGATCGTCCGCTGGCTGGTGGCGGTGGGCGACGTCGTCGCCGTCGACCAGCCGGTGGTCGAGGTCGAGACGGCCAAGGCGATGGTGGAAGTGCCGTGCCCGTACGGCGGTGTGGTCACCGCACGGTTCGGGGAGGAGGGCACGGAACTCCCCGTCGGAGCACCACTGATCACGGTGGCGGTGGGTGCGGGGGATGTCGAGGCGGTGGAGCCGGAGGACTCCGGCTCGGGCAACGTCCTGGTGGGTTACGGGACGGACCACTCGCGCACGGCGCGTCGGAGGCGGGTGCGACCGGGCTCCGCAGTGCCGGCTGCTGCTGCCGTGGCCGCCCCCGCTCCCCTCGCCGCTCCCGCTCCCGCTGTTCCCGCTCCTGCCGCGCCGGTGGTCACCGGCCCGGTCCCGGTGATCTCGCCGCTGGTGCGGAAGCTGGCCCGGGACCACGGGATCGACCTGCGTGCGCTGCGCGGCTCCGGGCCCGAGGGCCTGATCCTGCGCGCGGACGTCGAGGCTGCTCTGCGGGCACCGGAGCCGGTGGCCGCAGCGGCTCCGGCCCCCGCCCCGTCCGCGTCGCCGGCCGCCGCCGGGGAGCGGGTGCCGTTGAAGGGGTTGCGCGGTGCGGTGGCCGAGAAGCTGTCGCGCAGTCGCCGGGAGATCCCGGACGCCACGTGCTGGGTCGACGCCGATGCGACCGAGCTGATGGCGGCACGGGCCGCGATGAACGCCGTGGGCGGGCCGAAGATCTCGGTGCTCGCGCTGCTGGCCCGCATCTGCACGGCCGCGCTCGCGAAGTACCCGGAACTCAACTCGACCGTGGATCTCGCGGCGAACGAGATCGTGCGACTGCCGTCCGTGCACCTGGGCTTCGCGGCCCAGACCGAGCGCGGGCTGGTGGTTCCGGTGGTCCGGGACGCCCAGACGCGGAACCCCGAGTCGCTGTCGGCGGAGTTCGCGCGGCTCACGGAGCTGGCCCGGACCGGGAAGCTGTCGCCGGCGGACCTGACGGGCGGGACGTTCACCCTGAACAACTATGGAGTGTTCGGGGTCGACGGATCCACGCCGATCATCAACCACCCGGAGGCGGCGATGCTCGGGGTGGGCCGGATCGTGGCGAAGCCGTGGGTGCACCAGGGCGAGCTGGCCGTCCGCCAGGTCGTACAGCTGTCCCTGACGTTCGACCACCGGGTCTGCGACGGCGGCACGGCCGGGGGCTTCCTCCGGTACGTCGCCGACTGCGTGGAGTCCCCGGCGGTGCTGCTGCGCTCGCTGTGACTGCCTGACTGCCTGACTGCCTGACCGTGCCCCGTGGGGTCACGGCTCCTGATCGTGGACCCGGACGGGTCGGACGGAGCCGGACGCCGCGGGGCACGGTCACTCCGGGGCGGGCGTGCAGCCACCGGGCAGCCGCGGGGCGGTCCGGTCAGGTGGTCAGCAGGAGCTTGCCCACGTGCGTACTGGACTCCATGACCCGGTGCGCCTCGGCCGCGTCCCGCAGGGGGAAGGAGGCGTGCACGACCGGGTGGATCCGGCCCGCTTCCACCAGCGGCCACACGTGCTCCCGTACGGCCGCGACGATGGCCGCCTTCTCCTCCAGTGGCCGCGCCCGCAGCGAGGTCGCCGTGATCGCCGCCCGCTTCGCCAGCAACGCGCCCAGGTTGAGTTCGGCCTTCACCCCGCCTTGCAGCCCGATCACCGCGAGCCGCCCGTTCACGGCCAGCGCGTCCAGGTTCCGCTCCAGGTACTTCGCACCCATGATGTCCAGGATCACGTCCGCCCCGGCTCCGCCCGTCGCGGCCCGAACCTGCTCCACGAAGTCCTGCTCGCGGTAGTCGATCAGGACGTCCGCGCCCAGCTCCTTGCAGCGGGCCAGCTTCTCCGGGCCCCCGGCGGTCACCGCCACCGTCGCGCCGACCGCCTTCGCCAGCTGGATCGCCATCGTTCCGATGCCGCTGGAGCCGCCGTGCACCAGCAGGGTTTCCCCGGGACGCAGGTGGGCCACCATGAAGACGTTGGACCACACCGTGCAGACCACCTCGGGCAGCGCCGCCGCCGTCACCAGGTCCACGCCGGCTGGGACCGGCAGCAGCTGGCCCGCGGGGACGGCCACGCGCTCCGCGTACCCGCCGCCGCCGAGCAGGGCGCACACCTCGTCGCCCACCGCCCAGCCGGACACCCCCGACCCGATGGCGGCGATCCGTCCCGAACACTCCAGGCCGGGATAGCGGGAGGCGCCGGGCGGCGGATCGTAGAAGCCCTGGCGCTGCAGGACGTCGGCGCGGTTCACGGCGCTCGCCGCGACGTCGACGAGGACCTCGCCCTCGCCGGCCACCGGATCGGGTACGTCGGCCCAGACGAGCGCCTCGGGGCCGCCGGGCGCTTCGATGGTGATCGCATGCATGGCCCGGAGGTTACGCCAACCGTCCCTCGTCCGCAGGTGCCCGTGTCCCCGGCGGTGAACTGGGCGGCACGGCCCGCACGATGGTGATGAGCCGGTCGGTCAGCTGCAACGGGCTCGCGTGCGGGTCGTCGTACGCGAGCAGTCGGTGGCCGCGCAGCACGCTCACCACCAGGTCGTCCGTCTCCCGCACCCCCTTGCCGACCTCGGGCTTCTTCACGGGTCGTTCGACGAGGTCCAGCCCGCTGCCCTGATGGATCAGGTCCTCCATCACCGTGCCCGCGCTGGGGCTCAGGACCGAGAGCCCCAGCAGTCGGCCGGCCGCGCTCGCGCTCGTGATGACCGCGTCGGCGCCCGACTGGCGCAGGAGCGGTGCGTTCTCCTCCTCGCGGACCGCTGCGACGATCTTCGCGCCGCGGTTCATCTGTCGCGCCGTCAGCGTGACCAGCACGGCCGTGTCGTCCCGCTGCGTGGCGATGACGATCTGACGGGCCTTCTGGAGCTCGGCACGCAGGAGGACGTCGGAGCGGGTGGCGTCGCCGACCACGCCCGTGAAGCCCTCCGCATTGGCCGAGTCGATCACCTGGGCGCTGGGGTCCACGATGACGACCTGTTCCTTGCTGAGGCCGGTGGCCAGCAGCGTCTGTAGGGCCGAGCGGCCCTTGGTGCCGAAGCCGACGACGACCGTGTGTTCGCGCAAGTTCTTCCTCCAGCGGTTCAGCCGCCACTCTTCCCTGGTCCGCTCCGTCAGGACTTCCAACGTGGTGCCGACCAGGATGATCAGGAACAGCACGCGCAGGGGGGTGACCAGCAGGATGTTCATCAGTCGTGCGCTGGCGCTGTACGGGACGATGTCGCCGTATCCGGTCGTCGACAGGGTCACGGTCGCGTAGTAGAAGCAGTCGAGGAAGTTGACCTGGCCGTCGGCGTTGTCGTGGTAGCCGTCGCGGTCGAGCCACACGATCAGGACCGTCAGGAACAGTACGCACAGGGCCATCAACAGGCGTTTGGCGACCTGTCGGAGCGGCTTCTCCACGACGCGCTTGGGCAGTTTGACGCGTCGTGAGACGAGCTTCTCGTCGGCGTCCCGGGCCATGGCGTCCTGGCCGTGGAGTTTCACGTGAAACATCCTCCCGAGACCCACGGCAGGTCCAGGATCTCCAGGTCCTGTCCGGACCGGGCGCCGTGGGGCGGTACGACGGCCAGCGCATCGGCGGCGGCCACGCCGCGCAGCATCGCGGGGCCGTTGTAGTGCAGCGGAACGGCGTGCTCTTCGGTCAGTACGACGGGCACGAGCCGGGTGTCGTGCGGATGGCCCGGTACGTCGTCCCGTACCGGGACCGCGTACCGGGAGCGCTGGCGGCGGCCGGCGAGGGAGCGCAGCAGCGGTTCGGCGAGGGTGAGCAGCCCGGAGACGGCGGCGAGCGGGTTGCCGGGCAGGCCGACCAGGTGGCGGACCGGGTCCTGGCCGGAGGCCCCGTCGCCGAGCCGGGCCAGCAGCATCGGGTGTCCTGGGCGTACGGCGACTCCGTCGACCAGCAGTTCTGCGCCGGCCTCGTGCAGGACGGGGTGGACGTGGTCGACGGGTCCGGAGGCGGTGCCGCCGGTGGTGATGACCAGGTCGGCGTCGGAGCCCGTGACGGCGTCCAGCAGGGCGCGGGCTCCGGCCGGGTCGTCGCCGAGCCGCCGGGTGGCGATGACCTCGGCGCCGAGCCGGTCGAGCCACGGGCCGAGCATGGGGCTCAGGGCGTCCCGGATCAGGCCGTCGTGCGGGCGGCCTTCGGTGAGCAGCTCGTCGCCGAGCACGAGGATCTCGACGCGGGGCCGGGGCCGGGTGGTGAGCTCGTCGTATCCGGCGGCTGCGGCGAGGCCCAGGACGGCCGGGGTGACGAGGGAGCCGGCGTGAAGCAGCAGGTCGCCGGAGCGGCACTCCTGGCCGCGCGGTCGGATGTCCTGACCGGTGAGGACCGGCCGGTCGGCGTGGAGCTGGGTGCCGGACTCGCGGGAGTGCTCGCTGCGGAGGACGGCGGTGGTGTCGGCGGGGATCCGGGCGCCGGTGGCGATGCGCACCGCCTCGCCGTCGGCCAGCGGCTCGGGGGGCTCGGAGCCGGCCAGCACCCCGCCTCCGGGGCGGACGGTCCAGGGGCCGGGGCCGGCGACTGCCCATCCGTCCATGGCGGAGGTGTCGAAGGACGGCAGGTCGGTGAGGGCGTCCAGGGAGTGGGCCAGCACCTCGCCGAGTGCGTCCGCGAGGGGGACCCGGTGGGTCCGGGGGCGGCTGCCGGAACCGGCACGGGCGGCGGTCTGCCGGGCCTGCGGCCAGGCGGCGGCACGGTGACCGCCTCCGTCGGGACGGCGGCGAACCAGGGCCAGGGCCTCATCGAGGGCCTGCATCGCGTGGTCGGCATCGGTGGGGGTCATCCTGAGCCGTTCTCTCCGGTCTCGGTTTCGGTTTCGGCGGCCCAGCGCAGGGCCAGGTCGGCAGCCTTGCGGGACGCCTCGGCGACGGCGGTGGCGGGGTCGGCGCCGGTGGCTTCGGCTTGGGCGGCCGCGTAGCCGACCAGGAAGGTGGTCAAGGGGGCGGCGGGCCGGGCGACGCCGTGGGCGGCGTCGCGGGCGAGGTCGAGCAGGGTCTTGGTGTCGACGGTGACGTCGATCCCCAGCTCGGTCGAGACGGCGGTGATCCATTGTTCCAGCACGTTCCCATGCTCCCTGATCCTGGCGCGGGCGGTTGCGAGATCGTCCCAGGTGTCGCAGTCGAAGGAGGCGAGCGGCGCAGCGTCCGCCACTGTGGCCAGGTCGAGCTCGGCGGTGAGGAAGCGCAGGGGGAGCCCGGCGAGGGTGCTGTGCTCGGCGGCCAGGAGGGCGATTTCGCGACGCAGGGGTTCGGCGCGGTAGGCGGCGACGAGGGGTTGGTCGCGGCCGGTGGGGTCGCGGAGCAGGGCGCCGTCGCCTCCGGCGGCGCAGGCGTGGAGGAGGGCGCGGACCGTCGCGCGGTCCAGGAAGGGAAGGTCGGCGGAGAGGACGAGGACCAGGTCGGCCGTCGTCTGGCGCAGACCGGCGTCCAGGGCGGCTACGGGGCCGGCGCCGGGCGGGTTCTCGACGGTCCAGTGGACCGGGCGGGCGGTGGGGCGGCGACCGCCGACCACGACGGTGGTCGCGGCGTCGGCGCAGGCGTCGAGGACGCGGTCGAGGAGGGTGCGACCGCCGACGTGGAGGGCGGGTTTGTCCGCGCCTCCGAGACGGCGGGCGGCTCCGCCGGCCAGGACGATTGCGTCGTAGCTCATGCCAATGAGTATGCGCGGGTCATGTCGCCCGCGGGGAACTGCACTTGCCCGGGGCGTACGTGGGGCCCCACGGGGCTCACGTGGCCTGCGCGGCCACGTGGCCCGTGTGGCCCGTGTGGCTCACATGGTGCATGCGTAGCTCACGCCCGGCCCGAGGCTCCGACCCGGCCGGTCTCGTCCCGGCTGCGGCGCCGCACGTGCCTGCGGGGCCGGAAGGCGCAGTGCTTCCGGCCCCGCAGGGCGGTCTACAGGTACGGGCCGGAGCGGATCGGGCCGTGGCCGTCGTCGTCGTCCGTCGGGGCGCCGGGCGGGAGCGCCCGGCGCATCTGTTCCAGCTGGGCCCGAGCAGCCATCTGCTGTGCGAACAGGGCCGTCTGGATGCCGTGGAAGAGGCCCTCCAGCCAACCCACCAACTGGGCCTGTGCGATGCGCAGTTCCGCCTCGGAAGGAATGGCTTCCTCGGTGAACGGCAGGGAGAGGCGCTCCAGTTCCTCGACCAGTTCCGGGGCCAGACCGTCCTCCAGCTCCTTCACCGACGCGGCGTGGATGTCCTTGAGACGGACCCGGCTGGCCTCGTCCAGAGGTGCGGCGCGGACCTCTTCCAGAAGTTGCTTGATCATGCTGCCGATCCGCATGACCTTGGCGGGCTGTTCGACCATCTCCGTCACCGGGACCTCGCGCGACTCGTCATCGGCGCCGCCGACCGCCGTCCCGTCCTGTCCCACGATCAGGACGTGCGGGGGGCTGTCCTGCGACCGTTCACTCCTCGGCATCTCCATGCCGGCCATTCTCTCGCACACCTGCGTACTCACACGGTGTGCCCCCGCACGGGCGTGATCCACCCTGTACGGGGGCGTGAACGGTAAGTGACCGTCAGCCTGCTGCGCGGCGGGCCAGGGCGCCGCCCGACTTCGTGACCAGGGCCGCCAGCAGGGCCGCGCCCAGCGGGACCAGGACGAGGAGTCCGCCGAGGGTCTCCCACGGCACCGAGATGGGCACGTACACCACGTCGCCCGGGCCGCCGGCCATCTCAATGAGGTGTTCCTCTTCCCGGCGCTGGACGAGCCGTAGGCCGACCGCGGGCAGGATTCCGGCCGCCGAGCCCAGGACCACGCCCATCAGGGCCACCACCCCGCACTGGAAGCCGCTGAGGGTGCGCCGCACCCGCGGGGCCGCGCCGACCGCCGCCAGGGTCTTCAGATCACCCTCGGCGTCGGCCTGGGCGAGCCCGGTGGCGATGCCGGCCGCGCCGATGGTGACCAGGCCGGCGAAGACGGTCAGGGCCAGCATGGCCACGCCGGCCCGGGGCTGGTAGCCGGCCTCGATGGTGACGGGTGCCTCCACCCCGATCTGGTCGATCCGGGCGGCGAGCCGCTGCCGTTGTTCGCTGGTGGCCTTGCCGTCCAGGGTGAAGTACGAGCCGTACGGCAGCGTAGCGAGGCCGGCGCTCTTGGCCGCGGAGGGCGGCAGGATGAGCTCGATGCCGTAGCCGTCCGTGGTGTCGGGCACCTGATGGACCGCGAAGACCTTGTCCTCTCCGGGCGGGTCCACGCCGGGCTCGCGCTTGTCGAGGCCCTTGTTGTCGATCAGCCGCAGGGTGACCTTGCCGTCCTTGACGTTGCGCTTGTCGAAGGAGACGCCCTTGCCGGCCTTCAGGGCGGACACCGCCCCCGGATCGGTGACCGCGAGCGCCGTCAGCAGCTTCTCGTCGGCGACCACCGTCTCGTACTGCACGCCGTGCCGGTCCATCTGACACCGCTCGTCCTTGCGCAGTTCCTTCACCTGTGCCGGCGGGAAGGAGGAGGGCCCGTTCTTCGCCTCGAAGAGCGGGCAGCGCTGTTCCTTGGGCTTGATGATCTCGGCCAGTCCGCAGCCGTCGTTGCGGGAGAACTTCGCGCAATCGGCCGCGCCGACCTGGACGTAGTCCACGTCCGCCCGGACCGCCAGCGGGAGTTCCTGGGACAGGGCCTCGCGGACGGCGGGCACGTCCTTCTGGCGGCCACGCTCCTGGAGCTCCACGACCCCCGAACCGCCGGGGAGGTCGGCGACGTACTTGTGGCGGGACTGGACGTCCATGCTGTGCTCGTACGTGGCCACGGCGACGGTGCCGGCGACGGCGGCCAGCACGGCGGCCACGGCGGGCGCCGTACGGCCCCGGTTGCGCACGGCGTCGCGCAGCGCGAGCCGCGGCGACAGCGGCAGCCAGCGCCCGAGCCGCCCGAACAGGCCGACCAGCACGGGGGTGAGGGCGACGATGCCCAGTTCGGCGATGGCGCTGCCGCCCGCGACGACGGTGGCGCCCATCCGGGAGGCCGTGCCGTACAGGGCGATCGTGGCGCCGACGCCGAGGGCGACCAGGCCGATGACGGGCAGGACGCGGTTGGACCGGCGGACACCGCGGCGGCCGGTCAGCGAGGCCAGGACGGTCTGTCGGGAGGCGGTGACGGCCGGGGCGATGGCGGACAGCAGACCGGTCAGCACGGCGAGCAGGGCGATGCCGAGGATCTCCAGCGGGCGGAACTCGAAACCGCCGAAGCGCAGGCCGAGGTACTCCTCCAGCACCGGCCGAAGCCCCACGGTGAGGGCGACGCCGATGATGGTGCCGCTGACTGCGGCCGCGGCGCCGATGACGAGGCCGCCGGAGAGCACGATGGCCCTGATGTGGCGCCGGTCGCCGCCGTTGGAACCGACCAGGCCGAGCTGGCGGCGCGAGCGCCGGGCGCCGACCGCGAAGGCGGGTCCGGCGAGCAGGCAGACCTCCAGCATCGCGAGGCCGACGACGGTGGCCAGGACGGCCAGTTCGGTGACAGGGAGCTTGTCGTCGGGGAGGTAGTAGCCCAGCTCCTTGGCTTGGGCGATGTAGGGCACCTCGGAGTCGGCCGGCGGGTTCAGCTGCACGGCGCGGGAGACGACCACCACGCCCTTCGCGTTGAACTCCTTGACCATGTTCCACGTGAAACCATCGCCGCCGACCTTGACGAGGTAGGTGTCGTGGGCGACGATCCCGGGCACCCCGGCGCTCTGGAGGGCCTTGTCGAGCGGGGTGAGCAGGGTGCCGGGCGGCGCGATGACCTCGGACTTGTTCAGGTCGGAGGGCAACTCGTAGGCACCCACGACCTTGTACCAGGCGTCCGATCCGCGGGCGCGGAAGTCGGAGCCCACGAAGAAGCCGGAGTCCTTCAGGAAGGCGGTGGTGGCGATGACCTCGCCCGCCTCCTGGGGAAGCCGGCCGCGCTTCAGCGTGATCATGCCGTCGACCAGCGGGCTGGCCGCGTTGATCTCGCGCAGTTCGGTGTCGAGCAGGCCGTACCGGGTACGGACCTTGGCCTGGCTCGTGCTGTCCTTGAGGGACTGGGCGCCCGCCGGGACCGCCTCGCCCACGAGATTCGGATTCGATTCCTTGGACGGGTCGTACGAGTCGTAGCCGCCGACCGGCCTGAAGTCCCTTCCCTCGACGTTCTGGTAGACGGGTACGCCCATGCCCGGATCGCTCAACCGGGCATCGGCACTACCGATTTGACGGGAGACGGCCTGCGCGGGGGAGAGCTGGGCGCTGCGCATCGTGAGGTCGGCGGCGCTCACGCCGACGATCGGCAGGGCGATCATCGCGAGGACGAGGGCGCTGCGGCCCTTGGCGCGCCAGGCGTCGCGGCGGGCGATCCGGATGGCCGCGACCCACGCGTGGTACGAGGACGTCACTGGCCGGCCGCCTGCCCCGAGAGCAGGGAGTCGGCCTGGCTGCGTAGGGTCTCGTCGACCACGCTTCCGTCGCGCAGGAAGACCACGCGGTCCGCCCAGGCGGCGAACCGCGGTTCATGGGTGACGAGGACCCCGGCGGCACCCGCGTCGCAGCGGGAACGCAGCAGGCCGAGGACGGATTCGCCGGTCTCGGAGTCGAGGGCACCGGTGGGCTCGTCGGCGAGCACGAGGCGGCGGTCGCCGACGAGGGCGCGGGCGATGGCCACGCGCTGCTGCTGGCCGCCGGACATCTCGTCGGGGAACCGGTCGGCGAGCTGCCGCAGGCCCATTTCCTCCAGGGCCGCCAGCGCCGAGACGCGGGCCTTGCGGGCGGAGACGCCGTCGAGTTCACGGGGGAGGGCCACGTTCTCGGCGGCGGTGAGGGCCGGGATCAGGTTGTAGTCCTGGAAGACGTACCCGATGCTGCGGCGGCGCAGCGCGGCCAGTTCCTTGCGGCTCGCGGTGGTGATGTCGGTGCCCTCGACGATGACGTGGCCGCTGGTCGGGGTGTCGAGACCGCCGGCCAGGGTGAGCAGCGTGGACTTGCCGGAGCCGGAGGGGCCCATGACGGCGACGAGTTCACCGGGGTAGACGGCCAGGTTGATGCCGCGCAGGGCGTGCACCTCGGTGGCGCCGCTGCCGTGCGTGCGCACCAGCCTGTCGAGTTGGAGGACGGGGCGCTCGGACGGTGCGTGCGGTACGGGCTGTATGTGGGGTGCGGAATGCTGGTCGGGCATGGAAGTCCCCCCTGGGACGGTGGTGTGGTCAGCTCCGCGGGGTGCGGGAGGCGCGGAGCGGTGGTGCGGTGACGGCGACGGTGTCGGTGTCGGCGGCCTGCGGCGGGTCGGGCTCGGCTCTCCGGTCGGCCAGCAGGGAGAGCCGTACGAGCCGGGATTCGGAATGGTCGAGCCAGCGGGCCTCGGCCTCGGTCTGGAAGATCAGCTGCTCCAGGACCAGCAGCCAGGCCACGTCGTCGCGTTCGCGGGTCTGCCCGCTCTCGATCGCGGCGAGCGCCTGCGCCTTGAGTCGGGTGTAGTCCTGCATCGCCTTGATCGTGGCGTGCCGCTGGGCCTGGATGACGGCGCGGATGTCCACGCCGGGAGCGCCCACGGCCATGGCGAGCTTGATGGACAGCTCGTCGCGGGGCGGGTTGGTGCGGTCCACGGGGCGCTCGTACCACTGGTGCAGTTCGGCGCGTCCGGTATCGGTGATGGCGTAGAGGGTGTGCCCGGCAGCGTCCTCGCCGTCGGGGACGACGAGGCCGTCGCGTTCCAGACGGGCGAGTGTGGTGTACACCTGACCGACGTTGAGTGGCCAGGTGGAGCCGGTACGGGATTCGAACTCGGTACGCAGCTGAGAGCCGTACCGAGAACCCCTTTCCAGCAGGGCGAGAAGGCCGTGGCGAATGGACATACTCAGTATGTATACCGAGTATGTCGGGTATCGCAACCGTCCTGAGGTGTACGTCGGGAGGAGGAGAGGCCGCCCCGCGTCCTGCTGGAGGCGGGTCAGAGGCCCCTGCGCAGCCGCACGCCGAGGTACCCCAGGCCGAGCCCCATCAGGGCGAAACCGGTGCCGAGCGGCAGTATGTGGGCGGCCAGATCGGCGGCGCGCTCGTTCCGCTCGGTGCCGAGCGCGGTGACTGCGGGTGGAGGGCTCGGCGGGGGCTGCGCGAGAGGCGGGGGCGCGGTGGCGGTGGGCCGGATGCGCGGGCGCACCGGGAAGGGGCGGGAGGCCAGCACGGTCTCCGGGTTCGGGGGCTCGGCCGCCGGCCGACCGGGCCGCTCCCGCCCGACCCCGGCGGCGTTGCCGGCCAGCTCCTGGTAGGCCTCGTGGGGTACGTCGGCCGCCGGATCGGGGGCGGCGACGTGCGGCGCGGTGACGCTGGCGGTGTCGTCGATGTCGGTGGTGTCGGTGGTTTCCTCGGTGTCCTCGGTGTCGGTCGGGTCCTCGGTGTCGATCCGCCCGGCTGAGGCGGGGGAGGCTGCACGGGCGAGCGGACGGCCGGCCGGGGCGGCGCGGGAAACGGACGAGAAGGTGGCGGACGAGGCGGACGGGGAAGCGGTGGAGGCGGACGAAGTGGCCGCGCACGCGGACGCGGATGCGGATGCGGCGGGGGACAGTGCGGCGCCGGCCGCTGCGGCCCCGGCCAGCCAGCGCTGCACACGGAGGCGTTGAGCCACGGGTAGCCCCTCCCGTCCGTGGGGCCCCGGACCGGATCCGGGGGAGAGCGAGATGTTTCGCTCAGGTTTACATGGTGGGGCAAAAGCGGCATCCCGGGCGGCCCGTCAGGGTCGTCCGGGATGCCGGTGTGTCGTGCGGGGCGGCGACGGCGCCGCCTTCATGGTGCTTCGGACTACTCGGGGTTGCCGGTCGACACGGTCAGCGTGTACTCCGTGCCTTCCTTGTCGATCTTGTCGCCGGGCCGCGGGTTCTGGTCGAGCACGGTGTCCTTGCCGTACACGGCCTCGTCCTTCTCGACGATGGTGTACTTGCCGCCGGAGGCCTGGATGCACGCCTTGACCGAGAGCAGGTTCTTGTAGCGCAGGTCCGGCGCCGTGTACTTGGTGGCGTCGCTGTAGTGCTTGCTCGGCTCCTTGCACTTGGCCGCGTCGATCGTGCGCGAGAGGTCCGGCCCCTTGAAACCGGCCTTGGCCGATGCGGACGCGGACGCGGAGGCTCCGGGCGAAGCCGTACCGCCGCCGGTGTCCTTCTCGTTGCCGTCGTACGACAGGGCCGCGATCAGACCGCCGACGGCCAGCAGGGCCACCGCGATCGCGCCCACGATCACGGGCGTGTTCCGCTTGTCGCCGCCCCCGGCGGTCGGGGCCGCGTTGGTCGCCGGCGAGATGGTGAACGGCGGCGGGGTCTGCGGCGCGTACTGCTGCTGGGGCGGGTACGCGTACCCGCCCTGCCCGTGCTGCTGCGGCGCCGGCGGCGGGGTCTGCGCGTACGGGGACGGCGGCGGGGTCTGCGCGTACGGCTGCTGCACCGACTGCGGCGGTGCCTGGAAGCCGGAGTCCACCGGCGGGAACACGGCCGAGCTGACGCCCGCCCCGCTGCCGCCGGTGTGGCTGCCCGGGACGATGACCGGCGCGCCGGCCTGCCCGGCCGAGAGCACCCGGATGACCTCGTCGTGCATGGCGGTGGCCGTGGGGAAGCGCTCGTTCGGGTTCTTCTTCAGGGCTCGCGCGACCAGTGCGTCCATCGCCGGGGTGATCGACCGGTTGACGGAGGACGGAGCGACCGGCTCCTCCTGCACGTGCGCGTACGCGATGGCGAGCGGTGAGTCGGCGTCGAACGGAATCCGGCCGGTCAGCAGCTGGAACAGCATGATGCCGACCGAGTAGAGGTCGGAGCGGGCGTCGACGCCGCGGCCCAGGGCCTGCTCGGGCGAGAGGTACTGCGGGGTGCCGACGACCATGCCGGTCTGCGTCATCGAGGTGACACCGGACTGCATGGCCCGGGCGATGCCGAAGTCCATCACCTTGACCACGCCGCGCTTGGTCATCATCACGTTGCCGGGCTTGATGTCACGGTGGACCAGGCCCATCTCGTGGCTGGTCTCCAGTGCGGCCAGCACGTCGGCCGTCACCTTCAGCGCCTTGTCGGCCGGCATCGCCCCGTACTGGCGGATGTCCGCTTCGAGGACGGAGCCGAGCGGCTGGCCCTCCACGTACTCCATGACGATGTACGGCATCACCGCGCCGTCCGCGCCGGAGCCGGTCACCTCGCCCTCGCCCGTGTCGAAGACCGAGACGATGTTCGTGTGCGACAGTTTCGCAACAGCCTGGGCCTCACGGCGGAACCGCTCACGGAATGACTGTTCGCGGCCCAGGTCGCTGTGCAGCGTCTTGATGGCGACCTGCCGGTCGAGCGCAGTGTCGTACGCCAAGTACACGGACGCCATGCCGCCCGCACCCAGCAAGTCCCTTAGCTGGTAACGGCCACCGGCCAGAGAGCCGCCTGCGTACTGGCCCTGAGTGCCGTCCTGGCTCATGACTGTTGCTTCCCCTCGGGATGTGTCCCTACGCCTCTGGCTGAGCGCATGTCGCGCCCAGTCTGCCGGAGGGCAAGCACACGTCAAGCCAGGTACTCGTTCCGTGACCACAAGGCCACCGCGCGCCATTGTCCGAACGGCGACCTGTTCCGAGGCTGTAGCGTTCATCGGAGCACACGAAAAGGACCTACCGCTGAGCGGCGGCCGAGAGAGACGACGGCGAGGACTGATGGCACCCGAACCCGAGGGAAACGGCGCCGGGATGGCCGACGGTCCTGAGCATTGGGGCGCCGGCGGACTGGTCGGCGACGGCCGCTACCGGCTCACCCACCGCCTGGGCCGCGGTGGCATGGCGGAGGTGTTCGCCGCCGAGGACGTCCGGCTGGGCCGGACCGTCGCCGTGAAGCTGTTGCGCGCCGACCTCGCCGAGGACCCGGTGTCCAAGGCGCGCTTCACGCGCGAGGCACAGTCGGTCGCGGGGCTCAACCACCACGCCGTCGTCGCCGTGTACGACTCCGGTGAGGACAAGGTCGGCCCCAACACCGTCCCTTACATCGTCATGGAGCTGGTCGAGGGTCGCACCATCCGCGATCTGCTGATCAGTGCCGAGGCCCCGGGCCCCGAGCAGGCGCTGATCATCGTCTCGGGCGTGCTCGAAGCGCTCGCCTACTCGCACCAGCACGGCATCGTGCACCGTGACATCAAGCCCGCCAACGTCATCATCACGGACACCGGCGCGGTGAAGGTGATGGACTTCGGCATCGCCCGTGCCCTGCACGGCGCGCAGTCGACGATGACCCAGACCGGCATGGTCATGGGCACCCCGCAGTACCTGTCGCCCGAGCAGGCGCTCGGCAAGGCGGTGGACCACCGCTCCGACCTGTACGCCACGGGCTGCCTGCTGTACGAACTGCTCGCGCTGCGTCCTCCGTTCACGGGTGAGACCCCGCTGTCGGTGGTCTACCAGCACGTGCAGGACGTGCCGGTACCGCCGTCGCAGCTGCCGGAGGGCCGGCACATCCCGCAGGAGCTCGACGGGCTCGTCATGCGCTCCCTCGCCAAGGACCCGGACGACCGGTTCCAGAGCGCCGAGGAGATGCGCGGGCTGGTCCAGTACGCCCTGCAGATGCTGCACGACCAGGGCGCTAACACGGGCACCTGGAACACCGGCCCGGTCACCATGGCCCTTCCGCACGGCCGCGGTGGCGCACAGACCACGGCGATGCCGACGGCCGCGTCCGGTGGGCAGCAGAACTACCCGGCGCACGCCACGACCTCGCAGTTCCACCAGCCGATGGTGCCGCCGCTGAACCCGGACGACGGCTCGGCCTTCCCCGGCGGGGGCGGCGGGTACGACAACCACGGCCACGGTGGCGGTCCGAGCGGCCACGACGGCTACGACGACCGCGGCACCGGCCGCTGGAAGCTGTGGCTGTTCGCGCTGCTCGCGATCGTCGCGGTCGCGGGAGGCGTGGCGTACGCCGTCACCTCCGTGTCGCACAAGGAGAAGGGCGACAACACTCCGTCGGTCGTCCAGAGTTCGCCGAGCGGCCGGTCGGAGAGCCCGTCCGCGCAGCAGAACACGCAGCCGTCGCACGAGGCGTCGGCCTCGCGTTCGTCCGAGGACTTCACGCCGGCGCCCAGTCGCAGCAAGTACTCGCCGAGCAGTAGTCCGTCTTCGTCGCCGTCGTCCAGCCCGTCGCCCTCGGCGTCGAAGGGGACGCCCTCGCCCTCGGCGACGAAGTCGCCGACGAAGAGCGCGTCGCCGCCGGTGGAGTCGCCGAATCCGCAAGGTGATTCGAACTAGCGGCGAAACAGCGCGTGCGGAAGGGCGGGCCCGACGGAATGCGATTCCGTCGGGCCCGCCTTCGTGCGAGTCTTCGATGCGCGGGTGAACGCCCTGATCAGAGGGCGTACTGGTACTCCCGGTCCGGATTTCCGGAGAGGGAGTGGACCGTGACGAACTGGGGCTCGATTCGCAGGTGGACCGGATCGAACACTTCACCGTCCACGAAATGCGGGCCCGGCCCGAAGAGCTCCAGTTCGCGGGTCGTCGGTTCGATGATCTGCGCGGTTCCGGTGAACTGAACGGACCACAACCGCGAGTCCCGGGAATTGAAGTTGTCGGCCCCGTAGGCGACCACGCTGCCGTTGCAGGCCCGGTGGTAGCCGAAGCCGGCGTGCATCCTCAGGACGACCTTGCCGTCCACCACGATGTGACGGGCGGGGGCGAGGAAGGGCAGCGCGCGCATGCTGGTGGCCACCCTGCCGTACGGCACCCGGTGCAGCAGTTCGATGGCGTGGAGTTCCTCCGGTGACATGCGTCCACCTTGAGGTACCCACCCGGTGCCGGAAAAGAGGAGCCCGCCCTGATGCCCGCAGGACGTTGGTCCTGAACCAAACCGAACCGGACGCGCTCAGGCTCGCTTCTCGGCCTGGAGACGGGCCACGTACGCGGCGGCTTGGGAGCGACGCTCCATGCCCAGCTTGGACAGCAGGCTGGAGACGTAGTTCTTGATGGTCTTCTCGGCCAGGTGCAGCCGCTCGCCGATGGCACGGTTGGTCAGGCCCTCGCCGATCAGGTCGAGGATCTTGCGCTCCTGCTCGGTGAGGTGCGAGAGGCGGTCGTCGCCCTTGCCCTTCCCGCCGTCGCGCAGGCGTTCCAGCACCCGCGCCGTGGCCACCGGGTCCAGCAGCGACTTGCCGGCCGCCACGTCCCGAACGGCACCGAGCAGTTCATTGCCGCGGATCGCCTTGAGCACGTAGCCCGAGGCCCCGGCCATGATCGCGTCGAACAAGGCCTCGTCGTCGGCGAACGAGGTCAACATCAGGCATTTGACGTCCTCGTCCTGTGAGCGGACCTCGCGGCAGACCTCCACCCCGCTGCCGTCCGGCAGGCGCACGTCGAGCACGGCCACGTCGGGACGGGTGGCGGGGATGCGCACCAGGGCATCGGCTGCGGTGCCGGCTTCGCCGACGATCTCGATGTCCTCTTCGACCGAAAGAAGCTCATGGACACCCCGACGTACCACTTCGTGGTCGTCCAGGAGGAATACCTTGATTTTTCCGTCTTCGCGCACGAACTCAGTTTCACACACTCACCCCTTCCCTGACGTCGTTACCCGGGATAACGTGCCGTTGTTCCGGCCCCCTGCAAGGCTGTGACCAGTGGTTGTTCCCGGCTCCGTGGATTTACTTGGAAATCCAAGTAAAAACGCAGGTCAAGCGGGGTTTCGCAGTTATGCGGCGTACTGGGTAACGTGCATTGCGCAGGGCACTTGCCGGGGCACCTGTCACGCCCGAATCCACACACGACGCGCACCCACCCCGTGCGCTGGTGGAGATTCGGGTGAGCCGCACTGGACCCCGGAGAACCCGGGAGCCGGACCGACGGAGGAGCAACACGTGACCGTGGAGAGCACTGCCGCGCGCAAGCCGCGACGCAGCAGCGGCACCAAGCGGGCGGCTGGCGCGGCGAGCGCCCGCAAGACCGCCGCTGCCACCGCGCAGAACGCCGAGCCCCAGCTCGTACAGCTGCTGACACCCGAAGGGGAACGCGTCAGCGCCACAGACAACCCTGACACTGCGGAGTTCTCGTCCTTCGTCGAGGACATCACCGCCGAGGACCTGCGCGGGCTCTACCGCGACATGGTCCTGACCCGCCGCTTCGACGGCGAGGCGACGGCCCTGCAGCGCCAGGGCGAGTTGGGCCTGTGGGCCTCGCTGCTCGGGCAGGAGGCCGCCCAGATCGGCTCCGGCCGGGCGCTCCGCGACGACGACTACGTGTTCCCGACCTACCGTGAGCACGGTGTGGCCTGGTGCCGCGGCGTCGACCCGACGAACCTGCTCGGGATGTTCCGCGGTGTGAACCACGGCGGCTGGGACCCGAACACCAACAACTTCCACCTGTACACGATCGTGATCGGCTCGCAGACGCTGCACGCGACCGGTTACGCGATGGGCGTGGCCAAGGACGGCGCGGACTCCGCGGTCATCGCCTACTTCGGCGACGGTGCGTCCAGCCAGGGCGACGTCGCCGAGGCCTTCACCTTCGCGGCCGTCTACAACTCCCCCGTGGTGTTCTTCTGCCAGAACAACCAGTGGGCGATCTCCGAGCCGACCGAGCGCCAGATGCGCGTGCCGCTCTACCAGCGCGCCCAGGGCTTCGGCTTCCCGGGCGTCCGCGTGGACGGCAACGACGTCCTGGCCTGCCTGGCGGTCACCCGCTGGGCGCTGGAGCGGGCGCGCCGCGGCGAGGGCCCGACCCTGATCGAGGCGTTCACGTACCGGATGGGCGCGCACACCACCTCCGACGACCCGACGAAGTACCGTCGGGACGAGGAGACCGCGTCCTGGGAGGCGAAGGACCCGATCCTGCGCCTGAAGACCTACCTGGTCGCGAGCGGCGGCGCCGACGAGGCCTTCTTCGAGTCCCTGGAGGCCGAGAGCGAGGCGCTGGGCAAGCGGGTGCGCGAGGTCGTGCGCGCCATGCCCGACCCGGACACGATGGCGATCTTCGAGAACGTCTACGCGGACGGGCACGCGCTCGTCGACGAGGAGCGCGCCCAGTTCGCTGCCTACCTCGCGTCCTTCGAGGAGGGTCACTGATGGCTGTCGAGAAGATGTCGATCGCGAAGGCGCTCAACGAGTCCCTGCGCAAGGCCCTGGAGACGGACCCGAAGGTCCTGATCATGGGCGAGGACGTCGGCAAGCTGGGCGGTGTCTTCCGGATCACCGACGGCCTGCAGAAGGACTTCGGCGAGGAGCGGGTCATCGACACCCCGCTCGCGGAGTCCGGCATCGTCGGCACCGCGATCGGCCTGGCGCTGCGCGGCTACCGTCCGGTGGTGGAGATCCAGTTCGACGGTTTCGTCTTCCCGGCGTACGACCAGATCGTCACGCAGCTCGCGAAGATGCACGCGCGGGCCCTGGGCAAGATCAAGCTGCCCGTCGTCGTACGCATTCCCTACGCGGGCGGCATCGGCGCGGTCGAGCACCACTCGGAGTCCCCCGAGGCGCTGTTCGCGCACATCCCGGGCCTGAAGGTGGTCTCGCCGTCGAACGCGAGCGACGCGTACTGGATGCTCCAGCAGGCGATCCTCAGCGACGACCCGGTGATCTTCTTCGAGCCGAAGCGGCGCTACTGGGACAAGGCCGAGGTCGACGTCGACGCCATCCCGGGCGAGCTGCACAAGGCGCGCGTGGCGCGCGAGGGCTCGGACATCACCCTGGCGGCCTACGGTCCCATGGTGAAGGTCTGCCTGGAGGCGGCGGCCGCGGCGGCCGAGGAGGGCAAGTCGGTGGAGGTCGTGGACCTGCGCTCGATGTCTCCGGTCGACTTCGACGGACTCCAGGTCTCGGTGGAGAAGACCCGCCGGCTCGTGGTCGTCCACGAGGCACCGGTGTTCCTGGGCATGGGCTCGGAGATCGCCGCCCGCATCACGGAGCGGTGCTTCTACCACCTGGAGGCGCCGGTGTTGCGCGTGGGCGGCTTCCACGCTCCGTACCCGCCGGCCCGCCTGGAGGACGAGTACCTGCCGGGCCTTGACAGGGTGCTCGACGCCGTCGACCGCTCGTTGGCGTACTGAGGAGAGCCCTGTGACGATCCGCGAATTCAAGATGCCCGATGTGGGCGAGGGCCTCACCGAGGCCGAGATCCTCAAGTGGTACGTCCAGCCGGGTGACACGGTCACCGACGGTCAGGTCGTCTGCGAGGTCGAGACGGCCAAGGCCGCCGTGGAGCTGCCGATCCCGTTCGACGGGGTCGTGCACGCGCTCCTCTTCGAGGAGGGCACCACGGTCGACGTCGGCCAGGTGATCATCTCCGTGCAGACCGGCCCGGCCGAGGCCGAGGCTCCGGCTGCTGCCGTTGCCGTTCCGGCTGCTGCCCCGGCTGCCGTTCCGGCCGCTGCCGAGGCCCCCGCCGAGGAGCCGGCCGCTGCGGCCCGCCAGCCCGTCCTGGTCGGGTACGGCGTGTCCCAGGCGTCCACGAAGCGCCGCCCGCGCAAGGCCGCCCAGAACGGCACGGCCGCGGTGGCCGCTCCGGTCGCCGTACCGGCGCAGCCGGAGGCAGCCGCGGTAGCCGGGCTGAACGGCAACGGCCACGCCGGCGGGGAGCGCCCGCTGGCGAAGCCGCCGGTGCGCAAGCTCGCCAAGGACCTCGGGATCGACCTGGCCACCGTGGTGCCCACCGGGGACGGCGGGGTCGTGACCCGGGAGGACGTGCACGCCGCCGCGGCCTCGATCATCCCGCAGGCCGCGGTCGCGCCGGCACCGGCCGCCCCGGCCGCCGCCGCGCCCGTACAGGTCCCGGCCCCGGTGGTGGGCGAGGCGACGGCCCGCGAGACCCGGATCCCGGTCAAGGGCGTCCGCAAGGTCAGCGCCCAGGCCATGGTCAGCTCCGCCTTCACCGCGCCGCACGTCACCGAGTTCATCACGTTCGACGTGACGCGCACGATGAAGCTGGTGCAGGAGCTCAAGGCCGACCCGGACCTGGCGGGGCTGCGCGTCAACCCGCTGCTCCTCATCGCCAAGGCGGTGCTGGTGGCCGTCCGCCGCAACCCGGACGTCAACGCGTCCTGGGACGAGGCGGCCCAGGAGATCGTGCTCAAGCACTACGTGAACCTGGGCATCGCGGCGGCCACCCCCCGCGGCCTGATCGTCCCGAACATCAAGGACGCCCACGCCAAGACGCTGCCCGAGCTGTCGACGGCCCTGTCCGAGCTGGTCGCCACGGCCCGCGACGGCAAGACCTCGCCGGCCGACATGCAGAACGGCACCATCACCATCACCAACGTCGGCGTCTTCGGCGTCGACACCGGTACGCCCATCCTGAACCCGGGCGAGTCCGCGATCCTCGCGGTCGGCGCGATCAAGCTCCAGCCGTGGGTCCACAAGGGCAAGGTGAAGCCGCGGCACGTCACCACCCTGGCGCTGTCGTTCGACCACCGGCTCATCGACGGCGAGCTCGGCTCCCGCTTCCTGGCCGACATCGCGGCGGTCCTGGAACACCCCCGCCGCCTGATCACCTGGTCGTAGCAGCAGGCGGTACACACCACGTCCGATGGCCGGCCCCGGAACCGGGGGCCGGCCATCGGGCGTCTCCGGGCTCCGCGTGATCGTGAGCGGCCGTTGGAAAAGGGCTTCTCGCCGGCCGACGGTCCAGCCGCACAAAAGCCCTGGTCGGTGTCGGCGGTGCGTGTGATCATCGCCGAATGATCTTCCGCTCTGCCACCGCGCACCCCACCGACCTGGACCGGGCCGTCGCCTACCCGGCCGACGGCCCCGTCGAAGCCCTTTCCGCCGAGGGGATCCGCGAGGAGCTCGCCCAGAACCGGTTCCGCCCCGAGTGGATCTGGTTCGCCGAGGACGGGAACGGCGAGGTCTGGGCCCGCGCCCTGTGGTGGGGCCGCGCCGACAGCGAGCGGCCCCTCGCGCTCGACTGTCTCCAGGTCCGCGCCGGCGTGGCCGACCCGGCCGCGGTCGCCGCCGGCCTGCTGGCCGCGGGGCACGAGGCCTTCGGGAACCTGCCGCTCTACAACATCTCGCTGCCCAGCCACTGGCGGACCGACCCGGAGCTGGTCGAGGCCGTCGCCTGGCGCCGGGAGGCCGCGTACGAGGCCGGGCTGACGAGCGAGATCGAGCGGCTCCGCTACGAGTGGACCCCGGCCGCCGGGGTTGCCGAGCCCGGCGGGCGGCTGGTCTTCCGGGAGGGCACGGACGAGGAGTTCCTGGACGCCTTCGCCCGCCTGTCCGCAGGCAGCCTGGACCTGCACACGCAGAACGAGCTCCGCTCGATGGACGCCGAGCAGCTGGCCCGCGAGGACGTCGAGTTCTACCTCGACTGCCCCGGCGAGCGCTCCTGGTGGCGCCTCGCCGACCTGCCGGACGGCACCCTCGCCGGAGTGGCCGTCCCGTCGGCGACCCCGTACCACCGCAACGTCGGTTACCTGGGCGTCGTACCGGAGCAGCGCGGCCGGGGCCTGATCGACGAGATCCTGGCGGAGATCACCCGCTTCCACGCGGACGGGGGCGCCGAGCGCATCACCGCGACCACGGACACCGTCAACGCCCCGATGGCTGCGGCATTCGACCGCGCCGGCTACGAGGTCACGGAGGTCCGCCTGGTCCTGGAGGGTCCCGCGGCGTGACGCCCGGGCGCCACCCGCGGCACGGCCCGCGGCGCGACCCGGCACCCCACCCGGTCGGGCACCGGTAGGGGGTAGCCTCCCGGCCGGGGAAGGGCCACCGACCCGCCGCTGCTCGACGAGCCGCATCCGCTGGCCCTGCGGGCCCTGGCCGTGAGTCGGATGCAGGAGGACCGGCTGCCCGACGAGACGCGGCTGCGCTGGGGCGGGGTGGCGCTGGCCGCGACCCGCCGCAAGGCCGAGTGGGAGGGCTCGCACGCCCTGGACCGTGCCGTGGAGCTGGCCGCCGTACGGGGCTACCTGATCCAGCAGTTCGGCCCGGGCCGGGGCGGCGACCCGGCCG
Organism: Streptomyces sp. NPDC006430; assembly: GCF_040612395.1. Classification (NCBI taxonomy): domain Bacteria; kingdom Bacillati; phylum Actinomycetota; class Actinomycetes; order Kitasatosporales; family Streptomycetaceae; genus Streptomyces; species Streptomyces sp. NPDC006430. The sequence goes on along the minus strand of NZ_JBEXQA010000012.1, from coordinate 148,887 downwards.
CCCTGTGTCGGGAGGCGCTGGCCCTGATCGACCTGACGCCGGCACGAGCGGCTGCGGAGGCCGCCTCCTGGCGCGACCTGCCGCGATCCCGCATCCAACACCTGCGGCGCATCAAGCTCCTGCTGCCCTGGATGGCCCTCGTACGGCCGCACCTCCCGGACCACGGCCTCCTCGCGGAGGCCGTGGACGCCTGGGAGCAGGTCCGGCCGCAGCTTCCCTAGCGCTGTGAGCGGAAGGGTTCACCGGCCCGCGACGCCCGGCACGGCACTAGCCGGCCTTGGCGGCGTTGCCGAGCACCTTGGTGGGGGTGATGCGGACGACCACGCGGGAACTGTCCGCCAGGGACTTCGCGAAGTCCCTGCCGCCCTCCGGGCCCAGGTACTCCTCGGCGATGCGGGCGGCGACCGTACGTCCGGCGTCCTCGGCGAGGGCGGCCGTACCGCGGATCTCGACGTAGAGGAAGGGGTTGGCGGTGTCGAAGACGGTCAGCCCCACGCGCGCGTCGCGGGCGATGTTCCGCTCCTTGCGGCGGCCCCGCTCGGTGGAGACCAGCAGTTCGCCGCCGTCCCGGGTCACCCAGACCACCGAACTCTGCGGACTGCCGTCGGGGTTGAGGGTGGACAGCACCGCCGGGTGCGGGGAGTCGAGCAGCTTGCGTACCGTGTCGTTCAGGACAAGGGTCATGCGGGGAACGCTAGTTGGGGAGCTCCGGGACCGTCCAAGGTTTCACCGGGACTGGCCGAAGTCGGCCTCGCACCTCCTTGCGCATCCCTCCTGCCGCTTCCCCCTACTTCCAGGGAATGTTGAGCCAGGGGCTGGCCGGCTCGGTGGTCAGGGTCAGGTGGGTGGCCAGCGAGCTCGTGTACCACTCGCCGAACTCCTCCTCGTCGAAGTGCAGGCACCGTCCGAGCAGGTAGCCGGCGGAGAACTCCTCCCAGGAGCGGTACCCGGAGCAGGCTGCCTCACCGGCGCGGAGCACGGCGCGCTCGGCCTCCTCGATGGTGCCCAAGCGGGCACCGAGTCCCCAGCGGGCCATCTGGGAGGCCCGGCCGATGTCCCAGCCCTCGACGGAGCGCACGTAGCCCCCTTCGGGCAGTAGTCCGTCGGCCCGGAAGCGCTGCTCGTAGCGGGCGATGCGGCCGATGAGGCGCTGCACGCCGGCGATCTCGCCCTCGACCTCGGCGGCGGGCCGCGGCTGCGCGACCGTGACCCCGTCGGGGGTGAGCTGGGGCTCGGCGGCCCGTTCGGCGGTGCGGCGCAGGCTGGCCTCGGCCGCGTGCCGCCAGTGTTCGACGTCGACGGGTCCGGCGAAGTCGGAGGCGAGGATGCGGCGCACGCGCAGCACGAACTCCCAGACGGGGCTGACGATCTCGGCGTTCAGCATGCGGTGCAGGACGTCGAGCCACTCCTCGCGGGTGGTGATGCCCCAGGACTTGCGCAGCCGTTCGCGCTCGCGGGTGTAACCGCTGCCGTGGTAGGCGAGGGCGTTCCAGAACTCCCCGTTGCTGACGGCCAGATGGGCTCCGACGGCGAGTCCGTGGGCGACCGGTCCGTGCAGGGGCCCACCGGAGTGCAGGGCGTGGACGGCTCCGGGGGCCAGGCCCCAGGTGGTGGCGGCGTCCCAGTGGGCGCGCCAGCGAGCGCGGTCGGCGGGACCGGTGGTGAGGTAGGCCTCGGCGGGGCTGCCGGGGTTCACGGCGAGGTAGGCGGGGTCGCGGTGGTCCCAGGCGTTGGCGAACCAGGCGAGGCTCTGGCGTACGAAGACGGTCTCGGCGGTGGGTAGGGGGAGCATTCCGCGGGTGTAGACGGGGAGAGCGTGACCCACGGGGTAGAAGCGGGCCTGTGTGGGTTCGGCGTCCACCTGGGCGCGGGGTTGCGGCAGGAACAGTTCGGCGCGGGCGAGCACGTCGAGATATCGACCCCAGTCGCCGGCGCTCTTGGACTCGTACAGCTCTCTCTCGATGGCACTCGGCGCGATCCAGGTCCCCATGCGGAAACCCTAGCGGGGCGCTCCGACGCCCGGTGCGGCACCTGCGGCCTGCCCGGCCTACCCGGCCCGCCCAACCGGCCGGTCCTTGAGCGGGGACTTCGTCCGGGAGGTGGTGGGCGGACCACCGTGCGGAGCGGTCGTGAGGGTGGCCGGGTCACCGTGCCGGGGCGAAAGGGGGGTGGTGGTGCGTAGGGGACGAGTGGTCCAGTGCGGCTCCGGCAGAGCTCGACGGGTCTTCGAGTCGTTCCTGACCAGGCCAAGACCCTCCACGGCATTTCGTCACATGATCACTTGGGCGCTCTGGTCCGTTCGGGGCTGATGGCCCGCTGTGCACGCCGGGCCGAATGTGTGTGACGGGTCCACCTGGTTCTCCCCCTCCCGCAACCGCAGGGTTGAGGAGAGGGAAAAGAAAGCCGGGGGAAGGGATGGATCCATCATGAGCGCACCCAGTCTCGAACGCTTGGAGACCCTGAACAGCCGGTTCGTGCCGGACCTGGTCGTGGACGAGCTCTGCGCCGAGCTGTTCGCCTCGTTGCCGCGCAGTGACCAGCGCCGCAAGGGAGAGGTGTACCTGCGCGGCCTGTTGAAGGCCGAGGGGCGCAAGTCGATACGCAACATCGCTGCGCACGTCGGCGACCGGGCGGCCGAGCAGAGCCTGCACCACTTCGTGGTCTCCTCCACCTGGGACTGGGGTCCGGTACGAGCGGCCCTCGCCCGGTATCTGGAACGTGCGCTGCGGCCCCGCGCCTGGGTGGTCCAACCGGTGGTCATCTCCAAGGCCGGTACGGAGTCGGTCGGGGTCGCCCGCCGGTTCGTACCCGAACGGGGGCAGATGGTCAACAGCCAGGTGGCGTTCGGGGTCTGGTCGGTCGGCGAGGAGCAGAGCTGTCCGGTGAACTGGCGCCTCGCGCTCACCCAGAAGTGGCGTGACAGCGTCGGTCCCCTCTCGCCCAACGTCCATGAGTCGGAACTGGCCACCAGCCCGCTCGAATGCGCCGCCGGAGCCGTGGAGGAGCTGCGGGACTGGGTCGGTCAGACCCGCCGCCCGGTGGTGTTCGACCTGCCCGACGTCGATCCCGCTGCGGTGGCGCACCGGTTCGGTCGCGCCGGTATGCCCTTCGTGGCCTCGGCCCGCGGCTCCCTGCGGGTGCGCTGCGTGGACCCGGTCCTGCCCAGCAGCGGGAACCGCGAACTCGCCGCCCACCAACTGCTGTTGATGGCCCGTACGCTGCGGCGCCCGGTGACCTGGCTGGACCCGACGATCCTGCAGCCGCGCACCACGCTGGTGGTCGGCGTACGGGTGGAACTCGCGCAGGCTCCGCAGCCGCTGCTGCTGTTCGGGGAGTGGAGCGACCCGCGCGGCTGGCCCGACCGGTGCTGGATCAGCGATATGACGCAGGCCCCTCCGGGTGCGCTGCTGAGGCTCGCGAAGCGGGCACAGAACGTCGAGGCGGACTTCGCGAACGTCTCGCAGAAGGTGGGGCTCACCGACTTCGGTGGCCGTTCCTTCGGCGGCTGGCACCGGCACACCACCCTGGCCTCCGCGGCGCATGCGGTCAGGGTGCTGACCGAGCGCACCGGTGATCGTTAGGGGCGGCCGTCGGGCGTCAGCCGGTGACCGTCAGCCGGCAGTCGGTGGCCGATGGCCTGCCGGGGCCGGCCGCCGCGGACGTCCTTGTTCAGTGCCTGCCGGGTCCGCTGGAGCTGGAGGGCCAGCTGCACCTGGAGGGCCTGGGCCGGCTTCTGCCAGTCCTCGCCGAGGATCTCGGTGATGCGCTCCAGCCTGCGGGAGACGGTGTTGGGATGTACGTGCAGGGACTCGGCGGCCCGTGAGGGGCTGTTGGCGGAGGCGAAGTACGCCTCCATGGTGCGGATCAGCTCGGTGTACTGCTGGTCGTCGTAGTCCAGGACGGGGCCGATGGTGTCGTGGATGAACCCGGCGATGTTCGGCTTCTCGGAGAGCAGTACGCCGAGGAAGCCCAGTTCGTCGGGGGACGCGGTGCTGCCGGCGCCGGTGAGCGCCGCGACCGCGTCCAGGCAGCGCCGGGCCTCCTGGTACATGTGGACGATCCCGGTCGGTCTGTCGACGGGACCGGCGGAGCCGGCCGTGACCGGTCTGCCGAGCACCTCGGTGAGTTCCTTCGATGCCGTACGGGCGATGGCCCCGGCGTCGTTGCCGGGCAGCAGTAGCACCACGACGTCGCCGTCCACGCTCTTGAGGCCGTGGTGGCGGTTGGCGTACGAGGCGGCCCAGGCGACGACGCGGCCCTGAACTCCCCCCTCGGGCCGGGCGATCACGATGACGTGGGGTTCGTCGAGGTTGAGCGCGAGGCGGCGGCTCTGCTCCGCGATCTGCACCGGGGACAACGAGGTGCCCCGCAGCAGGTCGTGGAAGAACTCGTCGCGCATGTGGCCCTCGGCAGCCGCCATCCCCTGCTCCATCAGCAGCACCACGGCGGTGACCTGGGCAGTGAGCGCGAGGAGTTGGACCTGGTGGTCGGTGGCGGGCTCCTCGGGGACCAGGATGAGGGTGCCCAGCATCTCGTCGCCGGCAGCGACCGAGGCGACCCACACTCCGTCGGCCGTGCTGCGCGGCTGCCGGTCGGTGTGTGCGTCCAACAGGACGGTGCGGATCTCGGCCTCGTTGAGCGCGGGAGGTTCTCCGCCGGGGCAGGCGAGGTCGCGCCCCGCGGCGTCGCGTACGAGGAGCGTGCCGTCGAGGTCCTTGACCGCTTCGGCGGCCAGGTTGCCGAGGCCGCCGCCCTGGAGCACCAGGTCGAGCAGCCGGCCGTGGGTCTCGCGGAGCTGGCGGGCGGTGGTGGAGGAGTCCAGTGCGCGGGAGGTGTCCTGCTCCAGCTCCACGACCTCGTACCGGGTCTGCTCCAACAGCCGGGCCTTTTCGATCGCAACCGTTGCGAGGTCGGCGAGTGAACTCATCAGCGAGACCTCGTCCGGTGTGAAGTGCCGGATGTGGCGGTCCGCGACGTACAGGGCTCCCAGGGTGGTTCCGCCGTGCCGCAGCGGCACGGCCATGACGGCGTGCAGGCCCTCGGCCTGCACCACCTCGTCGATCACGGAACTGTGCTGGAAGGTCTTGTCGTTCATGTAGTCGGCCGACCAGAACGGGGCCGAACCGTCGGCGGCGCGCTTGCCGACGCCCCCGCCGGTCAGCGGGATGGCGAAGCCGATGGTGAGCGCGGAGGCGTGGCCGTCGGCCGACCGGACCCGGGAGCACTGGGCCTCCAGGTCGTCGAAGCTCACCCAGGCCATGTCGAGCCCGAGCAGCAGTCGGGCCCGGCGGGTGATCACCTTCAGCAGCTCGTCGAGGTCGTACGGAAGCGTCAGGTCGCGGGCGGTGTCCACCAGGGCGGCGAGTCCGGCCTCGCGCTGCTGGCGGCGGACGAACAGCGCCCGGATGCCCAGGCTCTGGTCCCTCGCCCTGGTCAGTTGGGCCAGGGCGTCCCCCGACAGGCCGGACTCACGTGCTTTTCGGACCACGTCGTCGAAGGCAGCCGCGGGCGCCTCTCTGTTCAGCAGTTCCAGCATTTCGTAAGCGTGGTCAGCCACGACTTCTCCCCCGACCCCCATAAAAGCCGTTCACGTTTGCACCAACGAGGTACAAGCAATCCCTGGCCTGCCTGAAAGTATCTCTTGGGGCAAGAACAGGTCAAGAAACACTCGACAAGCGATCCAGCTCAGAGACGCGGAGGGTGATCGGATCACCACTCTCCATGAGTGATGCTGTCATGTGGACACCTTCTGGTCGAGGCTCACTCAAGGGCAGGCTGATCGCCGAGCGTTCCGGTGCTGCCGCCACCACCGCCGCCACCCACCGCAACGACGACGGTCCGATGTCTTCCTTGAGGAGTTCGCATGTCTCAGCTGTCTCAGCTGTCTCAGCTCCAGAGCTACGAACGGTCGCTGCTCCGCAGCCGGCTGTCCCTGACCCGGCAGGACCGGCCGCGGGTCTTCACGCTCGGCGGTCGCGAGTGGGACCTCTTCGACGAGGTGTTCGCGCCGGTCTATTCCCCCTCCACCAGTGTGGCCCTGCAACTCCTGGGCCTCAACCAGCCCCCGGCGCAACCGCGTTCGGGTTCGTTCCTGGAGATAGGGTGCGGCACCGGTGTGATAGCCGTGACGGCCGCCCTGGCCGGATACGAGCGGGTCGTGGCGGCGGACATCAGCCCCTCCGCCGTGGAGAACGCCTCCGTCAACGCGGAGCGGCACGGGGTGGGACACCGTCTGCAGGCCCTGCACAGCGACCTGTTCTCCGGGTTGCGCGAGGAAGAGCGCTTCGACCTCGTCTTCTGGAGCTCCAACTACGTGATGGGGCCCGAGAGTTACGAGTACAAATCGGTGCACGAGCGGGCGTACGTGGACACCGGGTACCAGGCTCACCGCCGGTACCTGGAGCAGGCCGTGCACTGGACCACGCCGGGTGGCCGCGTACTCCTCCACTTCAGCGACCGCGGTGACCTGGCCATGCTGCACGAGATCGCCGACAGCAGCGGGCGCGCGCTGCACACCGTGGCGAGCTGCCGGGTGCGCGAGGGGGAGTACGGAGAGGACATGGTCGAGCACATGCTGCTCGAAATCAAGCCATTTTCGGCCTGATTGAGACGGGGGGGATATTCATCGTGCGTACGCTGCTTGTTGACAATTACGACTCGTTTACTTATAACCTCTTCCACTATCTCGCCGAGGTGAATGGGCGGGAGCCGGAAGTCGTTCGAAATGACGACCCGCGCTGGAAGATCGCACAACTCGACGCGTTCGACAACGTCGTGGTTTCACCTGGCCCCGGCACCCCGCGCCGGGCGGCTGACTTCGGCATCTGCGCCGAGATCGTCGAGCACTCCCACCTGCCGCTGCTGGGCATCTGCCTCGGCCACCAGGGGATCGGATACGTGCACGGCGCCACGGTCGACCGCGCGCCTGAGCCCCGGCACGGCCGCACCTCGCCCGTCCTGCACGACGGCACCGGCCTGTTCGCCGGGCTGCCGTCCCCGATGGAGGTGGTCCGCTACCACTCCCTCGCCGTGACGGACCTGCCCGAAGAGCTCGAAGCCACCGCGTGGACGCCCGACGGCATCCTGATGGGGCTGCGGCACCGGACCCGCCCGATGTGGGGCGTGCAGTTCCATCCCGAGTCGATTTGCAGTCGGTACGGAATCGAGCTGCTGGCAAACTTCGCCGAGCTGACCCGCGCGCACCGGGTGGGCGCCGCGCGCCGCCCGGCCCTCGCACCCGAGCCGTCCCCCGTCGCCGCGCCCGCCCCCGCGCCGAAGGCCGCTGCGGCCGAGGTCCCGGCTGAGGTCCCGGTCCGCAGGCTGCGGCTGCTCGCCCACCGGCTGCCCACCCGCTGGTTCCCCGAGACCGCCTACGACCAGCTCTTCCGCGGCAACGACCACGCCTACTGGCTGGACAGCAGCCTGCCCGGCGGCGACCGCGGCCGGTTCTCGGTCATGGGCGACGCCACCGGGCCGCTCGCCCGCGTCGCCACGGCCGACGTGTGGAGCGGCTGCCTCACCGTCGAGTCGGCGGGCGGTGCGAGCGAGCTGGTCGCCGCTCCCTTCCTGGAGTGGATCGACCGCGACCTGCACTCCCTGCACACCGAAATCCCCGAGCTGCCCTTCGACTTCGCCCTCGGCTGGGTCGGCTACCTCGGCTACGAGCTGAAGGCCGAATGCGGCGGCGACCTCGTGCACCGCTCGCCGGTGGCCGACGCCACCATGGTCTTCGCCGACCGGGCCCTCGTCTTCGACCACGTGGAGAACACCACTTACGTGCTCGCCCTGGTGGAGGGGAGCGGCGAGGAGTCCGCCGCCGAGGCGGAGGCCTGGCTGATCGGCACCGCGGAGCGGCTCCGGCAGATCGCGGGCCTGCGCCTGCCGGCCCCCCGGCCGGCCGCCCCGAGCGGGGAGATCCGGCTGCGCCACGACCGGGGCGCCTACCTGGACCTCATCGACACCTGCCTGGAGGAGATAGCCGCCGGTGAGACGTACGAGGTCTGCCTGACCAACATGGCCGAGGCCGAGGTTGGCCTCGACCCGTGGGCCGCGTACCGCACGCTGCGCCGCACCAGCCCGGCGCCGTTCGCCGCGCTCCTCCAGTTCGGCGAGCAGTCCGTGCTCAGTACCTCGCCCGAGCGGTTCCTGCGCGTCTCCCGTGACGGCCTCGTCGAGTCCTCGCCCATCAAGGGCACCCGGCCGCGCGGTGCCACCCCCCAGCAGGAGGCGGCGCTGATCGCGGACCTGCTGAGCGACGAGAAGGACCGCTCCGAGAACCTCATGATCGTCGACCTGGTCCGCAACGACCTCGGCCGGTGTGCGGTTCCCGGTTCGGTCGAGGCCGAGGAACTCTTCCGGGTCGAGACCTACGCCACCGTCCACCAGCTGGTGAGCACCGTACGGGCGCGCCTGCGACCGGAGTTGACGGCCGTGGACTGCGTGCGCGCGGCCTTCCCCGGCGGTTCGATGACCGGTGCTCCCAAGATCCGGACGATGCAGATCATCGACCGGCTGGAAGCGGGCCCGCGCGGGGTGTACTCGGGGGCCATCGGCTACTTCTCGCTCTCCGGCGCCGCGGATCTGAGCATCGTGATCCGCACCGCAACGGTCACCGCCGACCGGGTCACCTACGGGGTGGGCGGAGCGGTGGTGGCCCTGTCCGACCCGGCCGCGGAGTACGAGGAGACGGCCGTCAAGGCTGCTCCGCTGTTGGCGCTGACGCATACCCGGTTCCCGGAGAGGCAGCGAGACCGGATTCGGTCGTGACCCCCCAGCTGCGCCGGAGGCGGGCGAGCTCCGCCGTCTCCAGCGCAGCTGCCACCTGATGGGCGGGGACGCCGAGCTGCTCCAGGGCGCGCAGGGCGCACCTCGCCTCCCCGTCCGTGTTCAGCAGGGTGTCGCCGGTCAGCCCCGGCTTGTTGACGGCGGCCTCCGCGGTGTCCACCGACAGTGCCAGCGCGGTGTTCCAGCCCACCAGGGCGCCCACGCCGCCGTCGGCGCCGGTCCCCCACAGCAGCCGCGGTTGTGGCGCGCCGTTGGCCCGCAGCACCCGCCACCAGTCCCCGGACAACCGCTGCTCGCGCAGCCGGTACATCCTGCGGGCGACCGCCAGGCCCGCGGCGCCGCGCACCTCGTGGCGGCGGTCGACGCCCAGCTCGTCCAGCCGGGCGTCGACCGCCGCGTCGAACACGCCCACGGGGAACGAGGCAACCATCGGGGCGTCGCCCAGCGGCCGGCCGCACAGGAGGGACCGCTCCAGTCCGGCGACGTAGGCGTCGAGCACCTCGGCGTACCGTTCGTCGGAGAAGACCATTGCGGCGTGCACGCCGATCCCGTCCGCGAGACAGTCGGACAGCGCCTCCAGACCCGCCCGGGTCATGGGGATGCGGACGAGGGCATTGGGGCGGGCCACCGTCCGGTGCACTGCGCGGACCGCCGTGCCCAGCGCCTTCGCGTCATGGGCCCAGCGCGGAGAGACGGGTACGGAGACCTGGCCCACCGTGCCCTTGCTGACCTCGAACACGGGCCGCAGGAGATCGCAGGCCCGCCGCAGCAGGACCGGGTTGCTGCCCGCCGGCGCGAGGGCGTTGTGGAAGTGGGCTCCCAGGGTCGGATACCGGACTCTGGCGTCGAACTCCGCGGGGTCCTGCGCGCTCAGCCATGGCGAGACCCCCTCGGACACCAGTTGCTTCAGCAGCGCTCCAGCTCCTTGACTAACCACGAACCCGACCTTAGGACCACGTGACATCCGCGTGAAATGAAACGTCGATGGTGTGTCAAGTGCGGGCCCTATGACAGCCCTGAGCCGCCTCACGGGTGCGGACTTTAAAGGGTTCGACGCCCGACCGGCCGAACCGGCCCGGATACTGCGTCAGGTCAATTTAAAAATCTCTCTTTCGACCTGACCGAATATGCGCCCACTTGACGAAGTGGTGAATCTCTGGTGGTTCACCCGATTCCCTGTTTCACAGACTTCTTGTTGCATCTGATGTCACGGCAGGTTCAGCACTGGGAGGTGCCACATGTACGGTGTTGCACGCTGGAAATCGTTGCCCGCGGGCCAACAGCCCGTTTGGCCGGATGAAGAAGCCCTGGGGAATGCCAGGGCCGAACTGGCGGACTCGCCCGCACTCGTGCGCCGGGAGGACGTCGAGGCCCTTCGCGCCCTGCTCGCTGCGGCTGCCAGTGGCGAGGTGCAGGTCGTCCAGAGCGGGGACTGTGCGGAGGACCCCGCTGAGTGCACTCCTGGCTACGTGGCGCGCAAGGCGGCGCTCCTCGACGTGCTGGCCGGTGTCATGAAGACGCGTTCGCTCAAGCCCGTAATACGGGTGGGCCGGCTGGCGGGCCAGTTCGGCAAGCCCCGTTCCAACCCGACCGAGATCGTGGCGGGCATCGAGCTCCCCGTGTACCGCGGGCACATGGTCAACAGTCCGGAGCCCGACCCCGAGCTGCGGCGTCCCGACCCGAAGCGGCTGGTCGCCGGCTATCGGGCGGCGGCCGGTGCCATGGCCTCCCTCGGCTGGCACGGCGAGGGACGCCCCTGCGCGGCCGAGGCTCCGGTGTGGACCAGTCACGAGGCGCTGCTGCTCGACTACGAGGGTCCGATGCTGCGCACCCAGCCCGACGGCTCGCTGCTGTTGACCTCGACGCACTGGCCGTGGATCGGCGAGCGCACCCGTGAGCTGGACGGCGCCCACGTCGAGCTCTTCGCTGCCGTGGCCAACCCGGTCGCCACCAAGGTCGGCCCGAAGATGTCTGCGGCCGGGCTGGTGGCGTTGTGCGGGAAGCTCGACCCGCGGCGGGAGCCGGGTCGGCTCACACTCATTTCCCGGATGGGCCAGGGCACGGCTGCCGAGAAGCTGCCGGAGCTGGTCCGCGCGGTCCGGGAGGCCGGGCACCCGGTGCTGTGGATGTGCGATCCGATGCACGGAAATACCGTCAGCTTGCCCGGTGGCATCAAGACTCGCTTTGTCGAGACCGTCGTGCGCGAGGTCGAGGAATTTCAGAAGGCCGTTGTCGACAACGGTGGAGTGGCTGCCGGACTCCACCTGGAAACGACCCCGGACCAGGTTCACGAATGTGTCTCCGACGAATACCACGTGGACGAGCTGGGGGAGAAGTACACCTCGTTCTGCGACCCGCGCCTCAATTCTGACCAGGCCATTGAAGTCGCCTCAGCCTGGCGCGGCTGAGACCGAAGAAATAGAGGGGGTTACTCCATCATGGAAGGAAAGATCGCTCTGGTCACCGGAGCGGCCGGCGGTATCGGCGAGGCCATCGTCCGTGCCCTGGCGTCCAGGGGCGTCAGGGTGGCCGCGGTCGACCGGGACGCGGACCGCCTGCGCGATGTCACCAAGTCCGTCGTCGAGGAGGGCGGTCGGGTCGATCCGTTCCCGGCCGACGTCACCTCCAGCGCCGATGTCGAAGCACTGGTCGACGACGTCGAGGCGTTCGTCGGTCCGCTCGACTTCCTCGTCAACGCGGCCGGCGTGCTGCGGCTCGCCGAGGCGCGCACGCTGACCGACCAGGAGTGGAGCACGACGTTCGCGGTGAACACCACGGGCGTCTTCTTCGTCTCCCGAGCCGTCGTCAACCGCATGGTGCCGCGCCGCCGGGGCGCGATCGTCACGATCGCCTCCAACGCCGCGGGCACCGCCCGTACCGAGATGTCCGCGTACGCCGCCTCCAAGGCCGCCGCGACCATGTTCACCAAGTGCCTGGGGCTGGAGGTCGCCAAGTTCGGCATCCGCGCGAACCTCGTGGCGCCCGGCTCCACGGACACCCCGATGCTCAACTCCATGTGGCAGGACGAGAGCAGCGCGCGGGCGTCCATCGAGGGGGTCCCCGACTCGTACCGCGTCGGCATTCCGCTGGGCAAGCTGGCGCGTCCCGAGGACGTCGCCGAGGCGGTCGTCTTCCTGCTCTCCGACAAGGCCGCCCACATCACGATGCACGACCTCACCGTGGACGGCGGTGCGGCGCTCGGTGCCTGAGACCGGTGCAACCAGTCAGCGAACCGTGAACGAGAGCATGAACGAGAGGGAGAAACGCATGGCAGGCATACCTGCGATCAGCCCCTATCCGATGCCGTCGGCGGCCGACCTGCCCGCCTCCGCCGTCGACTGGGAGGTCGATCCGGACCGCGCCGTCCTGCTGGTGCACGATCTGCAGAAGTACTTCCTGGCCGCCTTCCCCGCGGGCGAGCAGCCCGTGGTCGACCTGTCCCGCAACGCCGGTGAGCTGCGCGTGCGCGCCGCGGAGCTCGGCATCCCGGTCGCGTACACGGCGCAGCCGGGCGGCATGACCCCCGAAGAGCGCGGACTGCTCAAGGACTTCTGGGGCCCGGGCATGCAGCCCAGCCCGGAGCACCGTCAGGTCGTGGAGCCGGTGGCGCCCGCGGAGGGCGACTGGATGCTCACCAAGTGGCGCTACAGCGCCTTCTTCAAGACCGACCTGCTGGAGCGGATGCGCGCACAGGGCCGCGACCAGCTGATCATCTGCGGTGTGTACGCCCACGTGGGCGTCCTGATGACCGCCGTCGATGCGTTCACCAACGACATCCAGCCCTTCCTGGTCGCCGACGCCATCGCCGACTTCAGCTGGGACGACCACCGGATGGCGTTGGAGTACGCCGCCGGCCGCTGCGCCCGCCTGACCACCACCAAGGAACTCCTCACGGCCCTCCCGGACCGGGTGGCCGCGTACGCGGAAAGGGAATCCGCATGACCCGGGACCTGCTGGGCCGGATCCTGGCCGACCGGCCGCCGGCCTTCGCGCTGATCCACCGCCCCGAGACCACCGTCACCCGGCAACTCGACCTCTTCCTCGGCGAGTTCAAGGAGTCCGCCACCCTGGCCGACATCCCGCTCCCAGACGTCGAGTCCGGCGCCGGCGCCCGCCAGGACGTGCTCGCCCTGGTCCCGTACCGGCAGCTCGCCGAGCGCGGTTTCGAGGCGCCCGACGACGGCACCCCGCTGCTCGCCATGGTGATCGAGGAGCAGGCGCAGGTGCCGCTCGCCACCGTCCTGGCCGAGTTCCCCGACGCCCCCGTCCACCTCGCGACGGGCGGCGACTTCGACATCGACGACGACACGTACGCCGAAACCGTGCGCCGCGTCATCGCGGACGAGATCGGCACCGGCGCCGGCGCCAACTTCGTGATGAAACGGTCCTTCGTGGCCGACATCAGCGAGTTCTCCGTCGCCGCGGCGCTGCGCTTCTTCCGCCGGCTGCTGGAGCGGGAGACCGGCGCCTACTGGACGTTCATCGTGCACACCGGCGACCGCACGCTCGTCGGGGCCTCTCCCGAGCGCCATGTGAGCGTCTCGGGCGGCCGGGCCGTGATGAACCCCATCAGCGGCACCTACCGGTTCCCCGCCGAAGGGCCCGAACTGTCCGGCGTCATGGACTTCCTGGCCGACCGCAAGGAGGCCGACGAGCTGTACATGGTCGTCGACGAGGAACTCAAGATGATGGCCCGGATCTGCGACTCCGGTGGCCGGGTCGTCGGGCCGTACCTCAAGGAGATGGCCCGCCTCGCCCACACCGAGTACTTCATCGAGGGCCGCACCTCCCGCGACCCCCGGGAGATCCTGCACGAGACCCTGTTCGCGCCGACGGTCACCGGATCCCCGCTGGAGAGCGCGGGCCGCGTGATTAAGAAGTACGAGCCCCAGGGCCGCGGCTACTACAGCGGCGTGCTGGCGCTCATGGGCCAGGACGAGAACAGCGAGCGCACGCTGGACTCGGCCATTTTGATCCGCACCGCCGACATCGACGGCGGCGGCCGGATGCGCATCAGCGTCGGCGCCACCCTCGTGCGCCACTCGGACCCGCTCTCCGAGGTCGCCGAGACCCGGGCGAAGGCCGCCGGCCTGCTCGCGATGTTCGAACAGGCGGGGCCGCGCCGCTTCGGCGACCACCCGGAGGTCCGGGCGGCCCTGAGCCGGCGCAATGCGACGATCGCCGGGTTCTGGTTGGACGACGACGCGTCCCGCACCCGGCCGGTGCCGCTGCTGGTGGGCCGCAAGGTGCTGGTGGTCGACGCGGAGGACACCTTCACCGCGATGATCGAGCACCAACTGCGCGCCATGGAGGCCGACGTCACGGTCTGCCGGTTCGACGAGCCCTACAGCTTCGCGCCGTACGACCTGGTCGTCATGGGCCCGGGGCCGGGCGATCCGCGGGACGTGGACCACCCGAAGATCGCGCACCTGCGGTCCGCGGTGGACACCCTCCTCGCCGAGCGGCGGCCGTTCCTCGCGGTCTGCCTCAGCCACCAGGTGCTCAGCACCAAACTCGGCTTCCCGCTCAAGCGCCGGGACCAGCCCAACCAGGGCGTGCAGCGGGAGATCGAGCTGTTCGGGCGGCGTGAACGCGTCGGCTTCTACAACACCTTCGCCGCGCAGAGCGCCTCGGACACGGTCGAGGTTCCCGGGGTCGGCACGGTCGAGGTGTGTCGTGAGCCGGGCACCAGGGAGGTCCACGCGCTGCGCGGGCCGGGTTTCCGGTCGATGCAGTTCCACGCCGAGTCGGTGCTCACCGAGGACGGCATCCGCATCGTCAGCGAGGCCCTGTCCGGACTGCTGTCCGAGCAGCTCGTATGAAGGCGACCGTGGCCTGGTGGGACCTGAAGGGCTCTGGGCACAGCATCGCCTCGCTACGGGCGTACCTGCGCGACGAGGCGGTCGACCGGTTCGCCTCGGTGGAGGGGCTGCGGCTGAAGTTCTGGATCGCGGACCCTCAGACGGAGCGCTGGGGCGCGGTGCTGCTGTGGGAGTCGGCGGAGGCGGCGGCGCGGCCACTGGCCCCACGGGCGGCCGAGCTGATCGGGCGGGCGCCGGTGCAGTACACGGTGTTCGACGTGGAGGCGACGGTCGAGGGCGTCCACACGCTGCCCGGGCTGCCGGGGCTCGACCTGATCCGGCAGGAGTCGGCCCCGGGGGTCTGACGGAAGAACGCGTACGGCCCCTCACGGCCCCTCACCGCCCCTCACGGGGACTGGGGGGCCGTCGTCGTGCGCCACCCTCAGGCACTCCTCGTCATGACCCGGTGCAGGACCTCCGTCATCGCGTCCAGCGTGCCGTGGAAATCGCTGTCCAGGTCGCGCAGGTAGGTGTTCTGCGCCAGGATCGCGGCCACCGGTCGGTCGGTCAGGGTGATGCTCAGCGTGAGGGTGAGCCGGCCGTCCTCGTCCTCTCCGATCTCATTGCGTATCTCCGCGATGTCGGTGTCGTTCAGATGTCGGTAGGTAATCCGGCCGGCGCTCTCCTGCGGGGTGACCCGTTGGAGGAAGGTCAGCTCGCCGCGCCGAATTTCCCGGAGAAAACCATCCGTGTAGCGCGCGATGATCCGGCATTCCGTAATGGCCGGAACATAGCCGGTGGGGAACTCCGCCTTGTGGAGCAGTGCCTGCCAGAGACTCTCCCTCGTGGGGGTCGGACACCTGCCTTGACCTGCATTGACGACCGGACGGGTCCACGAAAGCGTCAGCATTGTTCTCCCTTTTCCGCCGCTGGGCCGGCGTGCAGCATCGGTCGGAAGAACAGTGGTGTCAAAGCTGGGAAGGGCATTACGTCAGATGCCCACATGACCTGACGAAGTGAGCCGGGGGCACTGCCCCGCGGGGTCTGCTTTCTTGCAGGGTGACGGTTGGTTGGTGGCGTTCCACAGAGCGCCTTCCCGGTAAATCCGATGCGGAGAATCAGGAGAACGCTGATGTCTGAACGGTTCGACGGCCAGGTCGTCCTCGTCACCGGAGGAGGCGAAGGCATCGGCCGGGCAGCGGCGGTTGCCTTCGCCCGGCTCGGCGCGCTGGTGGTGGTCGCGGGCCGCCACCTGGAGACGCTCGAAGGAACGGTCAAACTGATCCGCGACGCGGGCGGGCGGGCCGACAGCGTGGTCGCCGACGTATCGGACACGGCGGCCGGCGCCGAGGCCGGCGCCGGGTATGTCGTCGCCGAGACCGTACGCCGCCACGGCGCCCTGAACGTGGCCTTCAACAACACCACGGAGCTGGGCCCGCACCAGCCCGTCGCCGACATCGACGAGACGGTCTGGGCCCACACGCTGACCGCCAACCTCACCGGTGTCTGGCTCTCCATGAAGCACGAGATCGCCCACATGGAGACGGCCGGCGGCGGCGTCATCGTCAACACCGCCAGCAACATCGGCTCCCAGGGCATGCTCCCCGGCCTCGGCGCGTACGCCGCGTCAACGGCCGCCGTCAGCGCCCTGACCCGGACCGCGGCCCGCGAGTACATCGGCCGCTCCATCCGCATCAACGCCATCAGCCCCTGCCCCCTCGGCCGGGGAGCCAGCGTCGAGGAGATCGCCGACACCGTGGTCTGGCTCGCCTCCGACGCGGCCGCGTACATCGTCGGCCACGACCTCGTGCTCGACCGCAAGACCAGCGAGTGATCGGCCCCCGGTCGACGCCCGCCGACCGGTCGACCCCCGCCGACCGGTCGACCCCCGCAGAGCGGCCGAGCAGAGGAGCCCTGAGAGAGCGGTGACCAGTCCCATGCAGACATCCCCCCGTCCCTTCGAGCCGGGCGACTTCGACCGGCGCGCCGTGGACCCCGCGCGCGCCCCGGCCGTCGACGCCGTCGAGGCCGCGGGTCACGGTCACCCGGCTACCGCCATGAGTCCGGCGCCGGCCGCCCACCTGCTCTTCCAGCGGCTGCTGCGGCACGACCCCGGCCAGCCGGGCCGATCCCACCGCGACCGCCCCGGACCGTCCTGCGGGCACACCACCCTGACCCGGTACGTCCAACCCGCCGAGGACGCCGCCCGCGGCGGCTACGTCCTGGCCGAGGCCGAGGGCGGCACCCCCGAGGTGGTGCTGATCGGCACCGGCGGCGAAGTGCACGTCGCCCTCGACGCCCGCACCCTCCTGGCGCGCGAGGGCATCGCCGCCCGCGTGGTGTCGATGCCCTGCCTGGAGTGTTTCCAGGAGCAGGGCCCGGAGTACCGCGAGCACGTGCTGCCGCGAAGCGTCCGGGCCCGGGTGTCGGTGGAGGCCGGATCGGCACTCGGCTGGTACGAACTGCTCGGCGACGCCGGAATCCCGGTCAGACTCGACCAGTTCGGCGCCGGCGCCCCCCACCCCGCGCTCCACGAACAGCACGGCTTCACCGCCGAGCGGGTCGCCGCCACCGCCCGGGCCAGCCTGGCCCGGGCCGGACAGCGGGAGCGCGCGTGACCGGGCCCGTACTGACCGCCCGCATCCCCGGTTCCAAGAGCATCACGAACCGCGCGTTGCTCCTGGCCGCCGCGGCCGACGGCGTCTCGTTGCTGCGGGCCCCGCTGGTCAGCGAGGACACGATCGCCTTCCGGGAGGCCCTGACCGGCTTCGGGGTCCGGGTGGAAGAGGGCGACGACGGCTGGAAGGTCACCGGCACCGGGCGCGCCCCGACCGCGGGCGGCACGGTGTGGTGCGAGGACGCGGGTACCGCCGCCCGGTTCCTGCCGCCGTTCGCCGCCACCGGCGCGGGCGAGTTCACCTTCGACGGCACCGACCAGCTGCGGGCCCGTCCGCTGCGGCCCCTGGCCGACGCGCTCGGCCGGCTCGGCGCGGACGCCCGGGTGACCGAGCCCGTCGGGGGACTGCCGCTGACCGTCGCCGCCCGCGGCCTGACCGGTGGCGAGCTGACCGTGGACGCCTCGCTCAGCAGTCAGTACCTCACCGGGCTGCTGATGGCCGGGCCGCTCATGCGGCAGCCGTTGACCGTACGCGGCGAGGGGCTGGTCAGCCGCCCGTACATCACCATGACCCAGGAGCTGATGCGCCACTTCGGCGCGTACGTCGACGAGTTCGAGGGCGGTGCGATCCAGGTGCTGCCCGGCGGCTACCGGGCCGCCGAACTCGACGTGGAACCCGACGCCTCCACCGCCTCGTACGTCTTCGCGGCGGCGGCCGTCACCGGGACCAGCGTCACCGTCCCCGGCCTCGGCCGGGGCAGCGTCCAGGGCGACCTCGGCTTCGTGGAGGTGCTGCGCCGGGCCGGCGCCCGGGTGGAGATCACCGACGGGGCGACCACCGTCACCGGCACCGGGCCGCTGCGCGGCGGTTTCGCCATCGACATGGGCGACATCTCCGACACCTTCATGACCCTGGCCGCGGTGGCCCCGCTCGCCGACGCGCCCATCACCGTGCACGGCATCGGTCACGCACGGCTCAAGGAGTCCGACCGGATCGACGCGGTCGAGGAGAACCTGCGGGCCCTCGGGCTCCGCACCGAATCCGGACCGGACCGGCTCACCGTTCACCCGGGCCGCCCCGCGGCGGCCCGGATCGCCTGCCGCCGGGACCACCGGATCGCCATGGCGTTCTCGGTGTTGGGCCTGTGCGTCCCCGGCATCACGCTCGACGACCCGACCTGTGTCGGCAAGACCTTCCCCGGTTTCCACGCCGAACTGGAACGGCTCTTCCCGGCCCACCGATCGAGCACCAACAGTCACTGACAACGAAAGGGATGTGAGACACCCATGGCCGACATACTCATCGCCGGCGGTGGCATCGGTGGCCTCGCCGCGGCGCTCGGGCTCGCGAAGCGTGGACACCAGGTCACCGTCCTGGAGCGCAGGGACGTCTTCACGGAGGTCGGCGCCGGCATCCAGCTCGGCCCGAACGCCTTCCACGCGCTCGACCTGCTGGGCGTGGGCCAGGCGGTCCGCGACCGTGCCGTCTTCATCGACGAACTGCGCTTCATGGACGGCACGACCGGCGAGAAGGTCGCCGCGATGCCGGTGAAGGAGAAGTACCGGGGCCGCTTCGGCAACCCGTACGCCGTGGTCCACCGCGTGGACCTGTACCTGCCGCTGCTCGAAGCCGCACGCCGCCACCCCGGCGTCGAGCTGCTGGGCCGCCACCACGTGGTCGCGTACGAGCAGAAGGCGGGCGCGGTCTGCGCCGTCCTCGCCGACGGCCGACGCATCACCGGGGACGCCCTGATCGGCGCCGACGGCCTGCACTCCGCCATCCGGCAGCAGATGGTCGGCGACGGGGCCCCGCGGGTCTCCGGTCACACCATCTACCGGGCGGTGATCCCGATGGAGGAGGTGCCCGAGGAACTGCGGTGGAACACCGTCACCCTGTGGGCCGGCCCCAAGTGGCACTTCGTCCACTACCCGATCGCGGGCGGCGAGCACTTCAACCTGGCCGCGACCCGGGACGACGGTGCGACGGAGGCCGTGGCGGGCGTGCCCGCCGAGGACGACCACGTGCTGAACTCCTTCCCCGAACTCTCGGGTGCAGCACGGAGGCTGCTGGAGCTGGGCCGGGACTGGAAGGCCTGGGTGCTGTGCGACCGCGACCCGATCGACCGCTGGACCGAGGGCCGGGTCGCGCTCCTCGGTGACGCCGCGCACCCGATGCTCCAGTACGCCGCCCAGGGTGCCTGCCAGGCCGTCGAGGACGCGGTGATGCTGAGCGGACTGCTGGACGGCTGCCCGGCCGATTTCGAGCAGCGGCTGGAGAAGTACAACGCGGCGCGGCGCGAGCGCACCGGGCGGGTGCAGCTGGTGGCGCGCGAGATGGGCCGCCAGCTCTACCACGCGGCGGGCGACGCGCGGATCGAGCGGAACACGATGCTGGCCTCGCTGTCGGACGACGACATGTACGACAAGGTGGCCTGGCTGCACGAGGCGTACGACTTCGGGTCCGGAGCCTGAGCGGGAGCGCCCCCGAGACCCGCCGCAACGTCCGCTCGTACCTCGACGCGCTGACGATCGGCTGACCGCGGGGGACCCTGGAACGGCCGGGGCGGTGGGGGCACGGGAATCCGTGCCCCCACCGCCCCGTGTGCGAAGCAGGTGCTGCGGACCGGTCAGACCGTGAGGACGATCTTGCCGGTCGTGTGGTTGGACTCGCCCAGTTCGTGGGCCTTGCGGACGTCCTGGAGGGGGAAGGTCTCGGCGATCAGCGGGCGGAGCTGGCCGGCGTCCGCGAGGGCGGCCAGTTCCTCCAGGACCACGTGGTCGGGGGCCACGTTGACCGTGATGGCACGGACGCCCGCGGCGGTGGCCTTCGCCGTGATCTCCTCAAGGGCGAGGGGGTTGGTCACGCCGATGTAGAGGCCGCCCGGGCGCAGGGTGCGCAGGGAGCGGTCCTCGTAGTCGCCGCCGATCAGGTCCAGGACCACGTCCACGTCCCGGACGGCGTCGCCGAAGTCCTGCGCCGTGTAGTCGATCAGCTCGTCGGCGCCCAGCTCGCGCAGCAGCTCGTGCTTGGCCGCGCTCGCCGTGCCGATGACGTACGCGCCACGGGCCTTGGCGATCTGGACGGCCAGGTGGCCCACGCCGCCGGCCGCCGCGTGGACCAGCACCCGCTGGCCCGGCTGGATGTCCGCGCCGTCCACCAGGGCCTGCCAGGCGGTCGAACCGGCCAGCGGCAGGGCGGCCGTGGAGACGTGGTCGAGGTGGGCCGGCTTGCGCGCGAAGTGCCGTGCGGGCGCGGCGACGTACTCCGAGTACCCGGCGGCCTCGTGCGGGAACGACGGGAGGCCGAAGACCTCGTCGCCGACCTTGAAGCGGTTCTCGCCGGGGGCGACCGCCACCACGACACCGGAGACGTCCCAGCCGACGCCGAAGGGCGGGCTCATCCACAGTCCGAATGCACGGATTTTCCAGTCGATGGGGTTCACGCCGGCGGCGTGGGTCTTTACCAGAATTTCGGTGGCGCCGATAATCGGGAGCGGAGAATCCGTCAAGTTCAGGACTTCAATGCCGCCCAGGGAGTCCTGGCGGACCGTGCGCATGGTTTCTGTCATGCATTCCATGATCTGGACGAGGGGCGTCGGTTGTAAAGGCAATTCCCCGTCGATATTCGGCCGTTCACGACCTGACAGAGCGCCACGGAATGACTTTTGCGCCACAGACGGCTGTTCAATGCTGGGGTATATGACTCAGCTGCGATCACTTGGTTCGGCCGGCCCTGAGGTTTCCGCTCTCGGCCTTGGCCTGATGTCCATGTCCGACTTCTACGGCCCCGCCGACCGGGCCGAGGGCGTCGCCACCGCGCACGCCGCCATCGACGCCGGGATCACCCTCCTCGACACCGGCGACTTCTACGGCAGCGGCCACAACGAGCTCCTCCTGCGGGAGGTGCTGCAGAGCCACGACCGCGAGCAGCTCACCCTGAGCGTCAAGTTCGGTGTCCTGCGCGACCCGTCCGGCGGCATCCTCGGCGTCGACTGCCGCCCCGAGGCCGTGAAGAACTCCCTCGCCCAGACCCTGCAGCGGCTCGGGACCGACTACGTGGACGTCTACCGCCCCGCGCGCCTCGACCCCTCGGTGCCGATCGAGGAGACCATCGGCGCCATCAAGGAGATGGTGGATGCCGGCCACGTCCGGCACATCGGCCTTTCCGAGATCGGTGCCGAGACCCTGCGCCGGGCCTCCGCCGTGCACCCCATCTCCGACCTCCAGATCGAGTACTCGCTGCTCTCCCGCTCCATCGAGGACGAGATCCTGCCGACCGCGCGCGAGCTCGGCACCGCCATCACCGCGTACGGCGTGCTCGCCCGCGGCCTGCTGTCCGGCCGTTGGAACCACCAGCGCGCCACCGCCTCCGACGACGGCCGCAGCAACTTCCCGCGCTTCAGCGGCGAGAACCTCGACCGCAACCTCCAGCTGGTCGCGGCCCTGGGCAAGGTGGCCGAGGCCAAGGGCGTCACCACCTCGCAGCTCGCGATCGGCTGGGCCATGGCCCAGGGCGTCGACATCGTCCCCGTCGTCGGCTCCCGCCGCCGCGACCAGCTCACCGAGGCGCTCGGCGCCCTCTCCCTCGACCTGACCGCCGAGGACGTCGCCGAGATCGAGCGCGCCGTCCCCGCCGACGAGGTCGCCGGTACGCGCTTCGACGCCGAGGGCATGGCCATGCTCGACAGCGAGAAGAAGGGCTGAACGTGAAGCCCATCGGCAGCGCCGCCCAGTGGCAGGCCGACCGCCTCGACGTCCAGGCGTACCTCACCCGCCTGGGCGTCACCGGGCCGCTGGAGCCGGACGCGGAGACCCTGCGCCGGCTGCACCGGGCGCACGCCCTGACGATCCCGTTCGAGAACCTCGACATCCTGCTGGGCCGGGGCATCGACCTCGACGTGGACGCCATGCAGGACAAGCTCCTGCGCAGCAGGCGCGGCGGGTACTGCTACGAGCACAACATGCTCTTCGCCGTCCTGCTGGAGCGCCTCGGGTACGAGGTCACGCGCCTGTACGCGCGGCCCCTCCTGGACGCCCCCAAGCCGCTGCCCCGGACCCACCTGGTCCTGAGCGTGGCCGTCGGCGATCAGACGTACCTCGCCGATGTCGGCTTCGGCGACGAGGGCCCGCTGGAGCCGATCCTGGTCGGCGACGGGACCGTTTCGGACCAGGCCGGCTGGGTGTACCGGCTGGCTCGGGTGCAGGGCACGGACAAGGAGTGGGTGCTCTCGTTGAAGCGGGAGGACGACTGGTTCCCCCTGTACTGGTACGCCACGGAGGGGCACCACCACATCGACTGCGTGGTGGCGAACTACTTCATCTCCACGCACTCCAGCTCGCCGTTCACCGGACGGGTCTTCCTGGAGCGGATCGCGGAGGACCGGCGGCTCAACCTGAACCACCGCACGCTCACGCTGACCCGCGCGGACGGCACCGTCGAGGTTCGGGACGTGGTGGACGATGAGGTCCGCGAGCTGCTGGACAAGGAGTTCGAGATCGAGCTGACGGACGACGAGGTCGCCGTGGTCGTCGCGGCGCTGCCGGCGCCGTCGGCGGCGCCGTCCGGGGCCGCCTCCTGATCCTGGTCCACCCGTCACCGCCGCGGGGCCCGTGGCGCGCACCCAGCCGGTGCGCGTGCCACGGGCCCCGCTGCGTCGTGCGGGCCCGCCGCCGCGTCGGACGCCGCGCGCCGAAAAGACCGTACGGGCCCGGCGGGGGGATCGCCGGGCCCGTACGGGGGCCGCTGGAGGGGAAGGGGTGCAGCGGGGGTCAGCGGGGCTGGACGGCGATGCGGGTGGCCTTGCCGGTGGAGGCGCCGCTGGTGACGTACGAACCGTCCAGGCCGTTGATCGTGAAGGCGAAGTCGAAGTTGGCGGTGTTCCGGCCCGTCACCGTGATGTTGGCCTTGAAGGTGATGGTGGAAGAGGCCTTGCCGTCCGCGCCGATCAGGAAGGCGACGTCGGTGTCGGAGTAGGTGCCGCAGCCGGTCTGCCTCCACTCGCCGTGCGAGGCGGTGGTGGTGTTGTTCGGCGAGGTGAAGTTGACGACGCCGGCGGTGGCGGAGGAGCTGCCGTAGTAGCTGCCGAGGAAGGTCTCGTGGGTGTTGTCGTCCACGACCTTCCAGCTGCCCGGCAGGGTGTAGCAGGTGCTGCCGCCCTCGACGGCCGCGGACGCCGGACCCGTGACGGCCGTGGCGGTGGCCAGCGCGGCGACACCGGCGAGAACGCCGACCTTGATACGGGTGCTCTTACGCATGTGAGTCTCTCCCAAGGAATTGAATTGGATGGGAATACCGGGCCGGCGACTGACGCGGCGGCTTCATTTCCTATGATGGGGCCGCGCATTCGCGGGAGGTATGGACCAGGTGTCGATCCGTCAGGTCGGCTCGATGCGGTCGATGTGGCCGATTAGGAAAGAAATGGCCCCGTGCCGCACGGGATGACGTGCGGCACGGGGCCGGAATATCAAAGGAAAAGGAATCAGTCGATCTGCATGATGATGCGGACGGCCGGGTCGATGTCCGGCTGCTTCGGCATGGCGGTGGGGTCGATGGCGATGCCGAAGTGCTCCTCGTACGCCGCGCGCAGGGCCGCGTCGTCCGCGAGCACGGTCGTCGTGGTGCCGTCCTGGTCCGTGCGCATCATCTCCCGGCCGTTGATCGTGACCCGGCCGGTCTCGTTCTGGATCGTGGCGATGAGGTTGTGCAGGAACACCGAGTCCGGCGCCGTGCGGTACCACCACAGGGTCGGGTAGAAGTCCTCGATCCGCACCGGCCGCTCGTCGAGCCGGTACTGGATGTCCCCGTTCAAGTGGATCTGGACGAAGCCCTCTTCGGAGCGGACCACCTGGAAGTCACCGTGCGGGTCCTTCTGGACCTCTGCCGAGCCGGCGTCCAGCGGGAACCGGCTGCCCTTGCCGAAGCCCACGTCGACCAGCCAGTCCCGGTCGTCCACGCGCACGCGCAGCGCCAGGTGGCACAGCGGGGCGCCGAAGTCGCCGCCGAGGAAGACCTGGCCGGCGAGGATCTCCACGGAGAAGCCGAGCGCCTCCAGCAGGTGCCCGAAGGACGGGTTCAGCTCGTAGCAGCCGCCGCCGCGCCTCCGGGTGACGATCTTGTCGTGGAGGAAGTCCCGCTCCAGGCTCAGTTCGGCGCCTTCGACGTGGTAATCGATGTTCTCGAAGGGCACCGACAGCACGTGGCGCTCCTGGAGGTGCCGCAGCGCGTGGAGGTCGGCCTTCTCGGGCCGACGCGCGCCGATGCGCTCCAGGTAGGCGTCCACCATCGCATCGCTGAGCATGGTCTTCGTCGTCTCCTCGGTCGTCTGTGTCATCGGGCCCTCTCTCATCGGGACGGCCACCCGGTCGGCGGGATGTTGTGGTTCACCCGGAACAGGTTCTGCGGGTCGTACGCGTCCTTGACCGCGACGAGCCGGGCGTACGTCTCCTCGTCGTACGCCGACCGCAGGTGCTCGGGCGTGCTCTCCAGGGCGCTGATGAAGCTGAGGAACGGGCCGCCGATGCGCCAGGGGGCCATCGTCTCGATCAGCCGCTCCTGGAACTCCCGTACGTCCTGGATGTGTTCGGGCCACACGGGCGCACCGGCGAACAGCGTGTACGCCGTCTCGCGGTGCGGCAGGGCGTTGGCGTGTTCCGGCTCCCGACCGAGCGCCCCGCCCAGGTGGCGCAGCTCGACGCCGGGGCGCACGCCGTCCACGCCCTCCTTGATCAGCGGCAGCAGGGTGTCGATCGCCGCGTCGTCGAGCTCCCGGATCCGGGTGGAACGCTCGTAGTAGACGGCCGGCACGGTCGGGTCCATGTTGATGTCCGCGACCCGCGTGTACGGCATGTCCGCGACGGTGTCGAGGACGGCCGGGACGATCTCCCGGAGCGGGCGCACCAGCTCCTCGCCCTCCTCGACCGGGCCGTTGAAGGCGATCCGGACGTGCGCGAGGAAGCGGCCCCGGACCGGCTCCGGCAGGACGTCGATGTCGGGGAAGCGCATCACGGCGAGGGAGGACTGCATCCGGTCGGGGACCGTCCGCGTCCAGTCGCGCCAGGTGCGCAGGATCTCGTCGATGTGTTCGCCGGGCAGGAACAGCCCGCCGCCGTAGAGCCGTGCGACGGGGAAGAGGCCGATTTCGAGGGAGGTGACCACGCCGAAGTTGCCCTTGCCGCCGCGCAGCGCCCAGAACAGGTCCGGGTGCTCCTCGGGGGACACCAGCCGCAGTTCGCCGTCCGCGGTGACGAGGTCGATGCTCTTCACGTGGTCGGCGCAGTATCCGTACGAGCGGCCGAGCGGGCCGAGGCCGCCGCCGAGGGTGTACGAGACCACGCCGACGCCGGGGGAGGCGCCGTTGAGCGGGGCCAGACCGAAGGCCGCGGCCTCCTCGATGACCCGGCTCCACTGGACGCCGGGCTCGATGCGCGCGGTGCGGGTCCGGGGGTCGATCCGTACGCCGTCGAGGTTGCGGGTGTTGATCAGCAGGGCGCCGTCGGCGGGCCGGGAGACGCCGTGCCCGGTGGCCTGGACCGCGACCGCGATGCCGTGCCGGGCGGCGAAGCGCACGCAGGCGAGGATGTCGGCGGTGCCGTCGACCACGACCACGGCGGCGGGCCGGCTGTCCGGCAGGATCCGGTTGAAGCCGAGCGTCTCCTCCTTGTACGCATCGGTTCCGGGCAGCAGCAGCGGTCCGCGCAGCTGTGCTCCGAGCGCGGCGAGGTCGTCGGTGGTCACGACGGTGGTGGTCACGGAGGACGTTCCCTTCTCTAACGGGGTGCTCATTGGGCGGTCTTGCCGGCCTTGCCGGCGTTGCGCAGGCTCGGGAGCGTGCACGCGGTGAGCAGCACCACGACGCCGCCCAGCCAGGCCACGGTGATCAGCTCTACCTGGTCGACGATCAGACCGCCGACCAGCGCGCCGAGCGCGATGGCCAGGTTGAAGACGGACACCCACAGGGCCGAGGCGGCCTCCATGGCGTCGGGTGCGGACGTGAGCATCCAGGTCTGGAGGCTGACGGAGACACCGCCGAAGGCCAGGCCCCACAGGACCAGTAGGGCGATGCCGCCGGCCTGGCTCTTGCCGAGGAGGGGGAAGAGCAGCATGGCGGCGGCCAGCGCGACGATGATGACGGCCATGGTGCGGCCCAGGTTCTTCGCGACGGCCGCGCCGGCGACGAAGTTGCCGATGATGCCGGCGACGCCGAAGCCCAGCAGCAGCACGCTGATCAGGTCCTCGTCGATGCCGGAGACCTGCTGGAGCATCGGGCTGACGTAGGTGTACGCGGCCAGGTGACCGGTGACGATGAGGGCGGTGGCGATGATGCCGGCCCGCACGCCGCGGTTGGCGAACTGGCCGAACAGCTCGCGCACGCTGACCGGCCGGGTGGCGGGCAGCGAGGGCAGCAGCGCCAGCAGGGCGACGAGGACCGCGAAGGCCAGGACACCGAGCGTGGCGAAGGCGGTGCGCCAGCCGGCCAGACCGCCGATCAGGGTGCCGGTCGGTACGCCGAGGACGTTGGCGGCGGCGACGCCGCCGAAGATGAGCGCGGTGGCCCGGGGGATCGCTGCCGGCTGCACCAGCCGGAAGGCGAGCCCGCCCGCGACGGCCCAGAAACCGCCGATGGTGACGCCGACCAGCACGCGGGACGCGAGCAGGACGCCGAAGTTGGGCGCGAGGACGGTGACCAGGTTGGCGACCGCCATCACGGTCATCAGGCCGACGAGCAGGAAGCGGCGGTCCATGCGGCCGACGACCACCGGGATCAGCGGTGCGGACAGCGCGGCGACGAGACCGGGCACCGTCACCATGAGGCCGGCCGTGCCCTCGGAGACGTGCAGGGCGCCGCCGACCGAGGTGAGCAGGCCGATGGGCAGCTGCTCGGCGGTGACGAGGGTGAAGATGCCGACGGCGACGGAGATGACGGCGAACCAGCTCTTCAGGGAGGTGCGTTCCTCCGCCGTTTCCGCCGGTGCGGCGGTCTCGGCGGACGTTTCGAGTGTTGCCATGACGAGAACCTCATTCGTGTCTCTGGGGGCGGGTGCCGCCCTGCGGGAGGTGGCGGGGCGGCGGGGCAGGTCAGGTGCGCGGGACCCAGCCGGACTCGTCCCAGAACCGCAGCTGCCGCAGCTTCGACGTGGTGGCGATCTCCGCGACCCGCTCACCACCGAGGACCAGCGTGCTGGGGTGCTCGGGATCGAAGACCGGCCACGCGGGTGCACCGGGACCGGTGGGCACGTCGTCGCGGGCGAAGGCGGCCACCAGGTCCATGAAGGTGTCGGAGACGGCGCGCTCGTGCGGTCCGTCGTGGAACAGCGGGGTGGTCTGCGGCACCGGGTAGGTGGCGGAGACGGCCGCGGGGTCGGCGTACGTGCCGAACAGGAAGGGTGAGGTCGCCTCGTGCGGGGTGCCGTGGTGGGGGGCCCGCACGGGGTACGCGAACTCCATGACGTACTGGGGCGTGCGGCCGTGCCGGGCGTGCCGCTCGGAGAGCCGCACGATCTGGTAGCGGAACAGCGCGTCGCCCCAGATCTCGGTCCACAGCGACAGCGGGTCCTGCGGCAGCCCGTCGGCCTCGGCCACCTCGCGGTAGGCGGCTATGCAGGCGTCGGTCAGCTCGTACGGGACCTTGTCCATCCCCTTCTCCAGGACGCCGCGCACGGCTTCGCGCAGCTCGGCCTCGTCGGTGGGCCGCGGGGTGGGGGTGGGCTGCGGGGGGCAGGGGCCGGTGTAGAACGAGCCCTCGGTCCGGGTGTGGACGGCCAGCACCGGCACGTCGGGGGTGGGTAGTTCGTAGTCGAAGGCGCTCATCCAGCGGCCGTCGACGACCGGGCCGCGGAACTCGCGACCGCTGCCGACCTCGCGCTCGCCGGGCAGCCCGCCGAACAGTTCCTCCCAGGCGTCCATCAGGGCGGTGGCGGGCACCTCCCGCAGGCCCGGTACCGTCGTGCCGAGCCGGCGCGCGAGGGACGCGTACGCCTGGCGGGAGTCGGCGGGGGACAGCGAGGTGGCGGGCTCCCACACGTGGCACGCGCTGATGGGGACGATCTTGCGGATGATGCCGCGCAGCTCGGGCAGGAGCGCGAGCTGCCAGGCGCTCGCCCCGCCGGCGGAGGTGCCGGCGACCGTGATGTTGCCGGGGTCGCCGCCGAAGGCCGCCGCGTTCTCGTGGACCCAGCGCAGCAGCGCCGCCTGGTCCTGGAGGCCCCAGTTGGCGAAGTCGCCGGTGTCCGGGTCCGTGAACTCCTCGTGGAGGCCGAAACCGAGGGCGCCGAGACGGTAGTTGAAGGTGACGACGACGAGGTCGCCGCGGTCGGCGAGGCGGGCCCCGTCGTAGACGGGCAGGCTGCCGCCGCCGACCATCCAGCCGCCGCCGTGGATGTAGACCAGCACCGGCTTGGCGCGGTCCGCGATGTCGTCCGCAGCGCCGTCGGCGGCGTCCGTGGCGCCGGCCGGGGCGGGCGTCCAGACGTTGGCGTACAGGGAGTCCTCGCCGCTGCCGGGGATGATCGGCTGGAGGGACTCGGGCGCGAAGGCGCGGGCGTCGCGCACCCCGCTCCACGGGACGGGCGGCCGGGGCGAGGCGAAGCGCAGGTCGCCGACCGGCGGGGCGGCGTAGGGGACGCCGCGGAAGACGGACAGCCGCCCGGAGCGCTCCCCGGCGATCAGGCCGGCGCTGGTGTGCGCGAGCACCGATCCGGCTGCGGCTGCGGCATCGTTTTCCGGCGAAGGGCGGTGGGCGGCTGAGGTGGACATTGCCGTGGGTTCTCCATCGTCATCGACAGCGGTCAGTCACGCCGACTCCACAGTGCCCATTCGGACCGAATGCGCCGCGTCGGATGACTCTGGACCATCCGATGCTGGTAACCGCGCAAGAACCCTGCAACAAGTGACAGCGCACTTTGTCAGGTGCCGCATGGTCCGTCAGATCGCGTTGGGGAGAACGGGTGGCCGTGTATTTTCATTCGGCGTACGCTGCCGGGTTCGAACCGCCGAGGAGAATGAGATGCTGGACGAAGCAGGAGTGGCCGAATACCTCGATCGGATTGGCGCGACTAGGCCCGAGAAAGCCGATCTGGAAGGTCTGCGCCACCTTCAGGAGCGGCATGTCCTCTCGGTTCCCTTCGAAAACATCGACTACCACCTCGACCGCGAGATCCACCTCGGCGAGCAGGCCGTCGACAAGATCGTGCGACAGCGGCGCGGCGGCGGCTGCTACGAGGTGAACTCGGCCTTCGCGGTCCTGCTGGAAGCGCTCGGGTACCGGGTCGAGGTCCTGCCGGGCCGGGTGTACCGGCCGGACGGCTTGGGTCCGGCGATGTGCCACCTGGCGCTGCGGGTGACCCTGGACGAGACCTGGTTGGTGGACGCCGGATTCGGTCGCAACAGCCGCCACCCGCTGTGCTTCGACACCTCTGACGTGCAGCAGGACCCGCACGGGGAGTACCGCGTCGGTGCGGCGGACGCCGGCGGTTTCGACGTGTCCCTGGACGGTGCCGCGCTCTACCGGATCGACGACCGCCCCTGCCGCCTCGACGACTTCGGGCCCACGCTGTGGTGGTGGCGCAGCTGCCCGGACTCGCCGTTCCTCCAGGAGCTGTTCTGCTCGTTGCCCCTCGAAGGCGGCCGGGTCACGCTCAAGGGAAAGCGCCTGGTCAGGATCGAGGACGGGGCCCGCACGATCGAAAAGCTGGAGGGCGACGAGGCCGTTCTCGCCGCCTACCGAACCCACTTCGACATCGTGCTCGACGAACTCCCGCACTCGGTGGCGTGAATCGGACCATCGGGATTCAGCTGACCTGACACAGACAGTTGACGGACTCACCCGAATGACGTGGACCGGCTCCTCGGGCCCGGAGCACGATGCGAAGAGTACGGCGTTACTCCGTACCCGGAAGGAGCATTGTGTCCATCGTTGATCCCTTGCTGGAATTTCCACTCGACACCCAGCCGGACCCCGACGAATTCCTGCGCGCCGCCCTGCGGTGGCATTTCTCCCCGGAAACGGGTTCGCCGTTCTGGCTGGAACGCGCAGGAACTCTCGGATTCGATCCCGTGAAGGACATCGGCGGATTCGCCGACCTGAACAGGTTCCCCAACCTCGCCAACGAACTGCGCCACGTCCGGGCCGAGGACCTCATCCCCCGCGGCTACGGGGAGAACCCCGACGTCGTGGGCGTCTACGAGAGCGGCGGCACCACCGGCGCCCCCAAGCGCATCGTGCTGCTCCAGGAGTGGCTGGA
The DNA here is from genome assembly GCF_040612395.1 of Streptomyces sp. NPDC006430. NCBI lineage: Bacteria > Bacillati > Actinomycetota > Actinomycetes > Kitasatosporales > Streptomycetaceae > Streptomyces > Streptomyces sp. NPDC006430. The sequence goes on along the minus strand of NZ_JBEXQA010000012.1, from coordinate 118,446 downwards.
CCGGCTGCTCACCTGGAGCAGCGCCCAGCTGGACCGCCACGGTGTCCCGCAGAACGTGAACTGGCTGGTCGTCGCGCCGACCGGACCCCACATGGTCGGTGACGTGATCAAGCGGCAGACCGCCTTCCGCGGCGGCCTCGCTTTCACGGTCGACCTCGACCCGCGATGGGTCAAGAAGCTCATCTCCGACGGCAAGGGCGCCGAGGCCGGCGCGTACGCCGAGCACATCGTCGACCAGGTCGCCTTCCTGCTCCAGACCCAGGACATCGGCGTCCTGATGTGCACGCCGCCGATCCTGGAGCGCCTCGCGCGCCGCGAGGACCTCGCCAAGCTCATCGACGAGAAGGTCAAGGCGATCAACTGGGTCGGCACCCAGATGGACGCCGACACCCGCTACCTGTACCGCACGGAGGTCTTCCCCAAGGCCCACCTGTACAGCGGCTACGGCTCCACGATGATCCTGGGCAACGCCAGCGAGCGCCCGGGCCTGTCCGACGACGACCCGTGCGTCTACGACCCGTTCTCCCCCCACATGATCTTCGACGTGGTCGATCCCGAGACCCGCGAGACCGTCCCGTACGGCGAGCGCGGCCAGGTCGTCATGCACCACATCAGCAAGAGCCTGTTCATGCCGAACAACCTCGAACGCGACTACGCGACCCGGGTGCCCGCCCCCGAAGGCGTCTGGCAGCTCGGGGATTCCGTGGCGGACATCGCGCCGGTCCAGGAGTTCGACAACGAGACCGTCATCGAAGGGGTCTATTAATGAATGCCGGCCTGATCACGCTCGACGCGCTCGGGCCCGCCGGACCGTTCCGCGCGCGCAAGCGCACCACCGTCACCGATGTGACGGGCGCCCCCGTCGCCGAACTCAGCCTGGTTCCGAAGCTGTTCGTGTCACGCGCCATGGACGCCCTGCGCAAGGCCGACTCGATGCCGGCCGACGAGCGGACGGCGGCGCTGGCCCGCGCCGGGAAGATCTTCGCCGAGGAGGTCATCGACGGGCTGTCCTTCGCCGAGTACGAGCACACGGTCGCCCGGGTGTCCGGCGTGCCCCTCGCCGTGGTGCGGGCCGCGACCGCCGCCATCATCGAGGCCACCGAGCAGTCCCGGTTCGCCGCGTACCAGGCCCGGCCGACCGGAGCCGTGGACGACTGGCGCGCCGAGCAGACCCGTACGGGAAGCGCCGTGTGGACCCGCCGCGGCGACGTGTTCGCGGTGCACGCGGCGGGCAACCACCCCGGCCCGCACTCGTTGTGGGTCGAGGCCCTCGCCCTCGGCTACCGGGTCGCGGTGCGGCCCTCGCGTCGCGAGCCGTTCACCCCGCACCGGCTGATCTCCGCGCTGCGGGCCGCGGGCTTCGGCACCGACCAGGTCGTGCTGCTGCCCACGGACTACGAGGCGGCGGACGAGATCCTGCGCAGCGCCGACTACGGCCTCGTCTACGGCGGCGACGACGTCGTCCGCAAGTACGCGGGCACCAACGTGCTGCCGCAGGGACCGGGCCGCTCCAAGATGCTGGTCCCGGCCGGTGTCGACTGGCGCGACCACCTCGACACCATCGTGGACTCCATCAGCCACCAGGGCGGTGTGGCCTGCATCAACGCCACCACCGTGCTCGTCGACGGCGACCCGGCGCCGCTCGCGCGGGCCATCGCCGATCGCCTGGCCACGATTCCCAGCCTGCCCCCGGAGGACGAGAAGGCTGTCCTGGCGGTGCAGCCGGTGGAGGGGGCCCGCGCGATCGAGGGGTTCCTGCTCGCCAAGGCGGCCGGGACCACGGCGCACCTCGGGGGAGACGGCATCGTGGAAGAGCTCGGCGACGGAAGCGCCGTGCTGCGCCCCGCCGTGCACCAGTTGGACCGACCGGACGCGGAGCAGGCCGGCATCGAACTTCCCTTCCCCTGCGTGTGGGTGGCCCCGTGGTCGCCCGCCGACGGGATCGGGCCGCTGCGCAACTCGCTGGTGCTGACCGCCTTCACCGAGGACGAGGCGCTGATCGACGCGCTGCTCCAGGAACCCACCATCAGCAACGTCTACCTGGGCGACCACCCGACCTACTGGATCCGGCCCGGCGTTCCGCACGACGGCTACCTCGGCGAGTTCCTGATGCGCACCAAGACCGTCATCCGCGACTGAACCACCTTCCGGGTCCGGGCCGCGGCCGTCGTCTTCGACGCGGTCCGGACCCGCGTACGCGCAGTCCTCCTGTCCTTCCCGTCACTCGCAAAGGAGCAGCGTTGTCATGCCCATGAACGGAACGGTCAGTTCCAGACCTTCGAGGCCTCCACGGCTCCCCTCGCTGACCGGACTCCGCTTCCCCGCGGCCCTCCTGGTCTTCTTCTTCCACGCGTCCCTCGGCGTCCCGTGGATCCGGCTCTTCGAGGACGACGCGGCGAACGACGCGTTCGCCAAGTACGCCTCGCAGGCCGGCGCCCTCGGCGTCACGTTCTTCTTCGTGCTCAGCGGCTTCGTACTGACCTGGTCGGCCCGCGACAAGGACACGATGCGCGCCTTCTGGCGCCGCCGCTTCGTCAAGATCTACCCGAACTACGTGATCACGTGGGCGCTCGCGCTGCTCACGTTCGCGGCCGTCATGACGAAGCCCTGGCAGGCTGTGGTCAACCTGCTCATGGTGCAGGTGTGGGTGCCCGACTTCGCCACCAACTTCAGCGTGGACCCGCCCAGCTGGTCCCTGGGCGCGGAGGCGATCTTCTACCTCGCCTTCCCGTTGCTGTTCCTGCTGATCAAGAAGATCGAGCCGTCCCGGCTGAAGTTCTGGATCGCCGGCACCGTCGCCGCCATCTTCCTCACGCCGACGCTGACCTACGCGGTCATTCCGGGCGGCGGCATGCAGATGCCCGGCGCGGACGGCACTTCGACCGTGCAGTACTGGTTCGCGTACGTCCTGCCGCCCGTCCGACTGCTCGACTTCGCCCTCGGCATCCTGGTCGCCCGCGCCGTGATGTCGGGCCGCTGGCGCAACATAGGCACGACCTGGTCGGCGCTGCTGCTGGCCGTCAGCTACGGGGTCGCCATGAACGTGGAGCACCTGTACGCGCAGCGCTCGGTGACCCTGGTCCCGATCGTGCTGCTGATCGCTGCCGTCGCCACGCGTGACGCGGAGAACAAGCCGACGCCCTTCAACAACCGGTTCATGATCTGGCTCGGCGAGATCTCGTTCGCCTTCTACCTGCTCCACTACATCGTCCTGGCCTACTCCCGGGACCTGCTGGGCGACCGGCTCTTCTCGACCCCGGCCGGCATCGGGCTGATCGCCGCCCAGATCGTGGTCGCGGTCCTGCTGTCCTGGGCGCTGTACGCCTGGGTGGAGGCGCCGATCACGCGCCGCTTCTCCAGCTCGCGCAAGGCCAGGGCCGCGAAGGCCGCGGCCACCGCGGCCGGCGGAGCCGACGTGCAGGGCTCCGGTCCGTCCGACTCCGAGGGCCGCGCCCTCGAAAACGCCTGACGCACCGCACCGCCGTACGGCCGCGCCGCCCTTCGGGTCCCCGGGAACCCGAAGGGCGGCGTTCCCGTGACTCCGGCACTCAGCCCGCGGCGGCCAGCAGGCGGTGTCCCGCCGCAGGCAGGGCCCGCCCGACGTACGGCCGCAGCTCGCCGTAGGCCCGGGCGTCACCGACCAGGATGCCGCCGAGCAGGGTGCGGCAGTCCGCGTCCAGCACGAGCTTCGCGTAGGTTCCCGCCGCCCCGTCCAGGCGGCTGAACTCCACCGCCCCTACGGCGCTCGCATGAGCGTCACCGAAGCTCGCCACCTCCACTCCGAGCAGCTTGAGCCGGGTGGACAGGTCCGCCTCCCCGAACGGCTCTCCGCCCAGGCCCAGGAGCTGCCGGGCCACCGAGGCCGCCATCCGGTACCCGGGTGCGGCCAGTCCGTGGCAGCGTCCCGACACGGCCGCGCACTCGCCGATCGCCCAGATCCGCTCGTCCTGCGTACGGCACAGCTCGTCGACGAGGAACCCGCCGCGCCCGCCCGTGGCCAGGCCCGCCGGGCCCGCGAGTTCGTCCCGCGGACGCACACCCGCCGAGAACACCACGACGGACGCGTCGAGGGTGCTGCCGTCCGCCAGCACCACCGAGGCCACCCGGCCGTCCGCTCCCGCCTCGACCGCCGCCGTCGCCACACCGCAGTGGATCCGCAGCCCCCGCTCCTCCACCCGCCGCCCGAGGACCCCGCCGCCCGCCGTGTCCACCTGCAACGGCATCAGCCGCGGGGCGAGTTCCACCACGTGCGGCTCCATGCCGAGCAGTCGCAGCGCGTTCGCGGCCTCCAGGCCGAGCAGCCCGCCGCCGATGACCACGCCGGGCCGGCCCGGCACGGCGGCGGCCCGGATCGCGTCGAGGTCGCCGAGCGAGCGGTAGCCGAAGCAGCCGGCCAGGTCGTGCCCCGGCACCGGCGGGACGAACGGCCGCGACCCGGTGGCCAGCACCAGCGCGTCGTAGCCGACCGTGTCACCGGAGGTGGTGGTCACCGTGTGCGCCGCACGGTCCACGGATCTCACCCCGGTGCTCAGGTGCAGCTCCAGCAGCGGATCGTCGAGGAAACCGGGATCGGCCAGCGCGAGGTCCGCGGCGCTCCTGCCGTCGAGGTACGAGGACAGCGCGACCCGGTCGTACGCCGGATGCGGTTCCTCCGCCAGCACGACGACCCGCCAGGACCCGGCGGTGTCGAGGGAGCGCAGCTCCTCCACGAGCCGGTGCCCGGCCATGCCGTACCCGGCGACGACGAGTGTGCGGATCATCGTTCCCCACTCCTTCCGGGCGTGCGTCCGCCCTGGTCCTCGGTCGTGCAGCCGTGGTCGTCGGCCGCGCCGACGGGGTTCCGGGGCGTGCCGCCCCACTGCTGGGCCGCGCCACCGCCGCCCCCGGCCGTCCGGGCCGACTCCTCGTCCGTCCCGGCCGGGTCTTGGGACGTGCCGGCCCCGTTGTCGGGCGAGCCGCTCGGGCCGTCCGCCCCGTCCCCTGCGCCCGCCGGGCGCAGGTGGCACAGGGTGCGTACCGCGTCCGTGCAACCGCCGCAGCCCGTGGTGGCGCGGGTCGCCGCGGCGACCTGTGCCAGGTCGGCGGCGCCGGCCCGGCAGGCCTCGGTGAGGGCGTGCTTGGTGACGTTGTTGCAGCGGCAGACCACCGCGTCGTCCGGCAGCTCGTCGGTGTCCGGTGCGGCCGGTGCGATGCCGAGGAGGAATTCCAGCCGTCCGGCCGGTACCGGTAGGTCGCGCTCGTAGAGCCGGCTCGCGGCGGCGATCGCCCGCGGCAGCCCGAGCAGGACGGCGTCCGTGATCCGCTGCCCGTGCAGGGTGAGGCGGGCGTACCGGCCGCGTGCCGGGTCGGCGAAGGCGACCACCTCGGCGCCCTCGGGGGCCGGTCCGCCCCGCCCCAGTCGGACGAGGTCGGTGCCGGGCACCCGCAGCCGGGTGATCTGGCGGGTGCCGCGGTGCAGTACCGGGGCGCCGGTGAGCTGCCTAGCCAGTGATTCCGCTTGCTCCCAGGCGGGTTCGAGGTGACCGGCAGCGTCTCCCGGGTGCTCGGCGCAGTCGCCGATGGCGTGGATGTGCGGGTCGTCGGTGCGCAGCAGCTCGTCCACGACCACGCCGGTGCGGACGGTGAGTCCGGCCCGGCGGGCGAGCCCGGTTTCGGGGACGGCGCCGGTGCACAGCAGCAGGGTGTCGGCCGCGAGCACCAGACCGTCGTCGAGGGTGAGCTTGCCGGGGCAGTACTGGGCAGCCGTGCGGCCGGGGTGGAACTCCACCCCGAGGTCCTGGAGGCGGCGGCCGAGCAGCGCGCCCGCGGTGGCGTCGAGGTGTCGGTCCAGGGGGTGCGGCCCGCGGTGGACGAGGGCCACTTCGTGGCCCGCCCGGCGCAGCGCGGTGGCCGCTTCCACTGCGAGCGGGCCACCGCCCAGCACCACCGCGGAGCCGGGGGCCGCCGCGGCGCACCGCTCGGCGTCGGCGAGGGTGCGCAGTGCCGCCACGCCGTCGGCGGCGGCGAGGCCGGTAAGGCGAGGGAGGCCTGGTATCCGGGGGACGGCCGGCCGGGCTCCAGTGGCCAGGACCAGGGTGTCGTAGGGGTGTACGGAGCCGTCGTCGGCGTGTGCGAGGCGGCGAGCGCGGTCGATCCGGGTCACGGTGACCCCGGTGTGCAGGCGGGTGCCCGCGGGCGGCGTGGGAAGGGCGAGGGCGGCGGGCGCCAGGGTGCCGTCCAGGACGGAGGTCAGCAGCGCCCGGTGGTAGGGGGCGTGCGGTTCGGCGCCGAGTACGCTCACGCCGCCCCGGTGGCCGTGGTGGTGCAGTCGTTCCACGAACCTCTGTGCGCTGGGTCCGGCACCGATCACCAGGACCTCGCCCGCGTTCACCGCTGCACCGCCGCTGCGGGTTCGATCCGTACCGCGCAGACCTTGAACTCGGGCATCTTGCTGCGCGGGTCGAGTGCGGGACTGGTGATCAGGTTGGCCCGGCCCGCCCCGGCGAAGTGGAACGGCAGGAACACCGTGTCGGTCCGCAGCGAGGGGACCAGTCGAACCCGTGCCACGGTGCTGCCGCGGGCCGAACTGACCCGGGCCGTCGCGCCCTCGCGCAGCCCGTGCCGTTCGGCCGTGTCGGGGTGGACCTCCACGAACGCCTCCGGGGCGGCAGCGGTCAGTTCCGGGACCCGGCGGGTCTGTGCGCCGGACTGGTACTGGGCGAGCACCCGCCCGGTGGTGGCGTACAGCGGGAACGCGGCGTCGGGCGTTTCGGCGCCGTCGCGGTGCTCGACCTCCGCGAAGCGGGCCAGCCCGTCCGGGTGTGCGAAGGCGTCGAGGAACAGCCGCGGGGTGCCGGGGTGCGGCTCGTGGCCTTCGCCGGTCTCGGGGCAGGGCCAGTGCAGGGCCTCGCCCGCGTCGAGCCGGTCGTAGCTGATCCCGGAGTAGTCGGCGCGCCCACCGCGCGAGGCCCGGCGCAGTTCCTCGAAGACCTCGCGCGGTGCGGTCGCGAAGCGCTCGCCGGGCTGGCCGAGCCGTACCGCGAGGCCGTGCAGCACGTCCAGGTCGCTGCGCGCCTCGCCGGGCGGGGTGAGCAGCCGTCGACGGCGCAGCACCCGGCCTTCGAGGTTGGTCATCGTGCCCTCCTCCTCGGCCCATTGGGTGACGGGGAGGACGACGTCCGCGATCCGTGCGGTCTCGGACGGGACGAAGTCGGCCACGACGAGCAGGTCCAGGGAGCCCAGCCGCTCGCCGATCCGGGCCGCGTGCGGCGCGGAGACCACCGGGTTCGAGCCGAAGACCAACAGGGCGCGCGGTCCGCCGTCGGTGCCGAGCGCGTCGAGGAGTTCGTAGGCGCTGCGGCCGGGGCCCGGCAGTGCGTCGGGCTCCACCCCCCACACCGCGGCGACGTGGGCGCGTGCGGCGGGGTCGGTCAGCATGCGGTAGCCGGGCAGTTGGTCGGCCTTCTGGCCGTGTTCGCGCCCGCCCTGGCCGTTGCCCTGTCCGGTGAGGCAGCCGTAGCCGCTGCCCTCGCGGCCGGGCAGGCCGAGGGAGAGGGCGAGGTTGATGAACGCGGCGACCGTGTCGGTGCCCTTGCTGTGCTGTTCGGCGCCGCGCCCGGTCAGGACGTACGCCCGCTGCGCGGCGGCCAGCAGTCGGACCGCCTCGCGCATGTCGGCGACCGGGACGCCGGTGACCCGTTCCACCCGCTCCGGCCACCAGGCGGCGGCCCGTGCCCAGGCGGCGTCGAAGCCGGTGGTCCGCCGGGACACGTAGCCCCGGTCCGCGTGGCCCTCGACGACCGCGAGGTGGAACAGGCCCAGGGCCAGTGCGAGATCCGTGCCGGGGGTCGGCTGGAGGTGCAGGGCGGCTCCCTCGGCCGTGGGGGTGCGGCGCGGGTCGATGACGATCAGCTGTGCCCGGTTCAGGTGGCGCATCAGTGGCGGCATCGTCTCGGCCGGGTTGGCTCCGGCGAGCAGGATCACGTCGGCGTCGCCGAGGTCGGTGACGGGGAACGGCAGCCCGCGGTCGAGTCCGAAGGCGGCCGAACCGGCGGCTGCCGCCGAGGACATGCAGAACCGGCCGTTGTAGTCGATCTGGCTGGTGCCGAGGGCGACGCGGGCGAACTTGCCGAGCTGGTAGGCCTTTTCGTTGGTGAGCCCGCCCCCGCCGAACACGCCGACCGCGTCGGGCCCGTGCACGGTGCGGATCTGCCGCAGTCGGGCGGCGATCGTGTCGAGGGCGGCCTCCCAGGTGGTGGGGGCGAGCCGGCCGTCGTCCCCGCGGACCAGGGGCCGGGTGAGCCGTCCGGGGGTGTCGAGCAGCGCGGGCGCCGTCCAGCCCTTCTGGCACAACCCGCCCCAGTTCACCGGGAAGTCCGCCGACGGCCGCACGACCGTGCGGCCTTCCTCGCGGGCGAGCCGGGTGCCGCACTGCAGGGCGCAGTACGGGCAGTGGGTGGCGACTTCGGTCGGGTCGGGGCCGGCCGCCCGGGCCGTCTCAGCCACGGGAGGCCTCGGCGAGGGTGCGCTGCTCGGTGGCGGTCTCGGTGGCCGGGCGCGTGCGGAGGTAGACCGCCCAGGTGACCAGGATGCACACGAGGTAGAAGCCGAGGAAGGCGAGGAACGCGCCCTCACCGGATTTCGAGGCGCCGCCGTAGGCGCTGCGGAAGACCAGGTTGACCGCGACCCCGCCGAGGGCGCCGACCGCGCCGGCGATGCCGATCACCGCTCCGGAGAGCCGGCGGGCCCGGGCGAAGGCGGCCGTCGCGTCGTGGCCGGAGGTGACGGATTCCTCCGCCTGCCGGGCGAACACGGCCGGGATCATCTTGTACGTCGAGCCGTTGCCGATGCCGGTCAGGACGAACAGGGCGGTGAAGCCGGCGATGAAGAGGGCGTACGAGCCCTGCGCCGAGGCGAGGAGCAGCACTCCGGTGCCCGCGGCCATCGCGCAGAACGTCGCGAGGGTGACCTTGGCGCCGCCCCACCGGTCGGACAGCAGCCCGCCGACGGGCCGGAACAGCGAGCCGAGCAGCGGTCCGAGGAAGGTGTACTGGGCCGATTCGAGCGGGGTGGCGCCGAACTGGCTCTGCAGCACCAGCCCGAAGGCGAAGCCGTAGCCGATGAACGAGCCGAAGGTGCCGATGTAGAGGAGGGAGATCCACCAGGTGTGCGCGGTGCGGGCGGCTTCGCGTTGGGCGCCGGGGGCGCTGCGCACCGCGGTGAAGTTGTCCATCTTCAGGGCGGCGAGGAGCGAGGTCAGCGCGATCAGCGGGAGGTAGCCGGCGATGACGTAGGCGGGGTGGGTGCTGCCCGCGGTGGCGATGACGAGCAGGCCGATCAGTTGGACGGCGGCCACTCCGAGGTTCCCGCCGCCGGCGTTGATGCCGAGGGCCCAGCCCTGGAGGCGCTGGGGGTAGAGGGCGGTGATGTTGGTCATCGAGGAGGCGAAGTTGCCGCCGCCGACGCCGCCGGCCGCGCCGACCAGCAGGAACACCCAGAGCGGGGTGCCGGGGCGCTGTACGAAGAAGAGCGCGGCGAGGGCGGGGACGAGGAGGATCGCGGAGGCGAAGACCGTCCAGTTGCGGCCGCCGAAGCGGGTGACGGCGTAGCTGTAGGGCAGGCGCAGTGCGGCGCCGACCAGGGTGGGGACGACGACGAGCAGGAACTTCTGGGAGGGCGTGAAGCCCAGGCCGATCTGCGGCGACATGAAGAGGACCAGGACGGACCACATGCTCCACACGGAGAAGCCGATGTGCTCGGAGAGGACCGAGAGGAGCAGGTTGCGGCGGGCGGTCTTCCGGCCGGAGCGTTGCCAGAAGTCCTCGTCCTCGGGGTCCCAGTCGTCGATCCAGCGCGTCATGGCTCTCAGGCTTTCTGCTCGGCGGGCAACTGAATGAACCATACAGTTCAGTTCAGTTGAACTCAATGGTTCAGAGCGGTCGGGCCAATGCCCGATCCACCAGAGGACCCGCACCGCCGGTGTACGCACCGGGATCGCACAGCCGCGCCAGCTCGTCGGCGCTCCGCTGCCCGGCGAGTACGGGCTCCTCGGCGAGCAGCTCGTACAGGGGGCGCCCACTCTCCTCGGCCGCCGCGGAGACCCGGGTCAGCAACTGCTTCGCCGCGGCCTTGCCCAACTGCGGTGCGAGCACGGCCGCGATCCGCTCGGAAACCACCTGGCTGCCGGTCAGCAGCAGGTTCGCCCGCATCCGGTCCGGCCGGGCGGTCAGCCCCTCGGCGAGTTCCACCGCGGTGTGGGCGGCGCCGCCGACCAGCCGCAGGCACTCGCGCAGCAGCTGCCATTCGGCGTGCCAGGCCCCGGCCGAGCGCTCGTCCTCCGCGACCAGGCACTGCACGAGCCCGGTGGCGAGCGCGGGGACCTGGAGGGCGGCGCTGCGCAGCAGGGTGCTCAGGACCGGATTGCGTTTGTGGGGCATGGCGGAGGAGCCGCCGCGGCCGGCCACGGCGGGCTCGGCGACCTCGGCGACCTCGGTGCGGGCCAGGTTCTGCACGTCGATCGCGATCTTCCCGAGGGCCCCGGCGGTGAAGGCGAGCGCGGCGGCGAGATCGGCGATCGGGGTGCGCAGGACGTGCCAGGGAAGTGCGGGGCGGGCCAGCCCGGTCTCGGCGGCGAAGGCCTCGACCAGGTCGTCCAGGTAGGCACCGGGCTCCTGCTGCCGGTCCGCACCGTCGATCCGGGCGTACTCCAGGTATCCGGCCAGCGTGCCGGCCGCGCCGCCGAGCGAGACCGGCAGCCCGCCGTCGAGCACTCGGGCCAGGCGCAGGTCCGCATCGAGGACCAGGTGGCGCCAGCCGGCCGCCTTGAGCCCGAAGGTGGTGGGGACGGCTTGGAGGGCCAGCGTGCGTCCCGCCATGGCCGTGTCCCGGTGCGCCCCCGCCAGACGGGCCAGGGCGTCGGCGGTGCGGGCCAGATCGCCCCGGATCAGCGTCAGGGTCCGGGCGGCCACCAGCATGGCGCCCGTGTCGAGGATGTCCTGGCTGGTGGAGCCGCGGTGCACGTACTCGGCGGCTCCGGTCCCCCGGGTGTCCTGCTCCGCGACCACCCGGGTCAACGCCTGCACCAGGCCGACCACCGGGTTCGCGGTCTCCCGGGCGGCCAGGGCCAGGGCCCGCAGGTCCAGGTGCTCCGCCCGGGCCGCCCGGGTGATGGTGTCGGCCGCCTCCTTCGGGAGGGTGCCGAGCCCGGCCTGCGCCCGGGCCAGGGCGGCTTCGGCGTCGAGCATGGCCTGGAGCCAGGCCAGGTCGGACACGGCCTCCTCGGCGGGGGTGCCGGCGCGTACCGGCGACAGCAGCCCCGCGTCGGTGAGCGCGTCCTGCGCCGCCCCGCTCATACCAGGACCCCGGTCAGGTCGGTCTCGGCCGGCAGCGGCGCGACACCGCTGGGGACCACGGTCGCGGCCGGGAGGGCGAGGACGGAGCGGGCGATCGCGTCGGAGTCGCCGAGGGTGACCGAGTCGACGCCCGGGCGGATGCCGGCCGCGGTGACCCAGTGCACGGACTCGGTGGGCACCCCGTACGCGAACCGGCGGGGGTGGGCCCGGCCGCGGGCGTCGAGCAGCCGGTACGGGCGCTCGGTGACGGCGAGGCCGCCCGACTCGTAGCTGCTGCCGTCCGAGCCGGCGATCCGGTACGTGGTGCACTGCTCGGTGTCGAGCAGGTGGCGCAGCAGCGGGTCGTCGGTGCGCCGCAGGTCGGGCTCGGGCAGCCGGGCCTCGATCAGTACGGTGGCGCGGACGGCGGGGCCGGGGACGGTGCGGGACTGGGCGATGAACGTCGCCCGGTCGCCGGCGGCGGTGTCGACGCGGATCTCGGTGCCCGGGCCGGTCAGGACGAGTACCCCGGCGTCGATCAGGGCGATCATCTCCTCGATGCGGGAGGCCGGCGGGCCGATGGAGAGGAAGGCGTTGAGCGGGGTGTACCAGCCTTCGAGGTCGTCGCGGTGCGAGTCGCCGCTCAGGCCGCCGTGGTCGACGGCGAGGCGGATCTCGTTGCGCAGGTCGCGCATGACGTCCAGGGCCGCCTTGAGCGGGCCGCTGAGGTTGCCGGCCCTGGCCTCCGCGACGTCCTTGGCCAGGTAGCCGACCAGCCAGTCCCGGAAGTCCTCGCGGCTGGTGAACTCGCGGTCGCCGTAAGGGCGGGAGAGCTGCTCCCAGTCCCAGCGCTGTTCGTCCTCGATGTCGTAGACGTCCAGCAGCGAGCTGCGGTCCTGCGCCGTCTCCAGGGACAGGTACCGCCTGGTGAAGCCCTCGCGCTCGGCGCCCCGGCCGCGCGCCTCCAGGAGGGTGCCGTAGTACACGCTCTCCGTCTCGCGGGAGATGAGCGGCCACAGGTCCTCGGAGAAGCTGATGCCCTCGCCGTCCTCGGAGCGCAGGCGCATCTCGGCGATCCTCTGCGGGGTGAGCAGGCGCGGCAGGTAGCGGCCGTACGCGCCCTTCTCGTTCTCGCCGCGGGCGTGGTACGGGATGCCGCGGCGCGAACTCGCGTACAGGGAGGGCTCGTTGCCGGAGGGGCGGTAGGTCAGGCGGCCGTCCTCGGCGCGGACGAAGGTGCCGCCGCGACCGACGGTGAAGAGCGCCATGTGGTCGAAGAAGTTCAGGCCGAGGCCGCGCAGCAGCACGTTCTCGCCGGGCTTGACGACGTTCAGGTTCAGGTCGGCCGGATTGGCGGGCGTGACGTACGTGAGGTGGTGGATCCGGGCGAGGCTCGCCGTCTTCGCCTCGCGGGGGGTCAGCCGGGCCGGTACGTGGCCCTGGGCCATCACGATCGCGTCGAGCGCGTTGAGCCGGGTGCCGTTCTCCAGGCGGACGCCCTGTTGCCCGCCGGGGGTGCCGTGGGTGTCGGCCATGGCCACGGCGCGGGAGCGGTGCACCTCGACGGTGACGTGGCCCGGGGCGTTGCGCACGACGCGCTCGAAGGTGGCGCGCAGGTAGCTGCCGTAGAAGGCGCGGGTCGGGTACGTGTTGGGGCCCAGGCGGCGGGCCTCGGCGACGGTCGCCTCGTCCGCGGTGCCGGCCTCGGCGACGGCCTCGGCCCACTCGTACAGGCTCGGGCCGGGCTCGATCGGGCCCTCGGTCCGGACGCTGTTGTCGGTGTAGATGGTGATCTGGGAGGCGACCGTGTTCATCAGCAGGTGCTGGGACTGGTCGGACCGCCAGACCTGGCCGGCTCCCGGCGCCGAGGGGTCGACGACGTGGACGGTGACGGCCGCGTGCGAGGGGTTCTTGCGCTCGTTGGCGCACAGGCGCTCCAGGACGGAGAGGCCGCGCGGGCCGGCGCCGATGATGGCCACCTGCATCCGCTCCCGGTTCTCGTTCATCGCTGCTCTCCGTTCTGGGAGGCGTGGGCGGTGGCGGCGGTGTTCTCGTCGAGGGTGCGGGCGCCGTGCATCCAGGCCACGTAGTCGTGGAGCTGGTCGACGGTGAAGGCCGCGAGCTGCTCGTTGCGGGCCGAGGCCGCGGCCCCGGAGGTGTGCCAGAGCTTGATGCTCTCCCGGGCGAGGAGCTGGATCCGGCCGGTGCGCTCGCGCCGCTCGGCGTTGAACTTCTCGAAGCGCTGCGGGAGTTCGTCGCTGCCGCAGTCGAGGAGGTCACCGAGGACCACGGCGTCCTCCAAGCCCTGGCAGGCGCCCTGCGCCACGTAGTGGAGCATCGGGTGGGCGGCGTCGCCGAGCAGGGCGACCCGGCCGTCGGTCCAGGTGTCCACCGGGTCCCGGTCCACCAGGACCCAGGACTTCCAGCCTTCACCGAGGGCGAGCAGGCGCTGCGCGTCCTCACCGAGCGAGGCGAACTCGCGGCGGAGGTCGCCCGCGGTGGCCGGGACTCCGGCCAGTGCCTCGGTCGCGTCGTTGTGGCTGCTGGCCGCGAGGTTGAGGTACTTGCCACCGGCGATCGGGTAGTGCACGAAGTGGCAGCCGGGTCCGGTCCACCAGGTCACGGAGGTGAGGTGGCGCAGCTCCTCGGGGACCTGCTCCATCGGGATGATGGCGCGGTACACGGTGATCCCGGAGTTGCGGGGCGCACCGTCACCGACGAGCTGGGCGCGGATCGCGGAGTGGATGCCGTCGGCGCCGATCAGGGCGTCGCCGGTGATGCGCCCGCCGTCCGCCAGGAGCACCGAGGCGCCGCTCGCGTCCTGCTCGTAGCCGACGGCGGTGACGGCGCTGCGCAGTTCGATGGTGTCGACGGCCTGGCAGGCCTCCAGCAGCTTGGAGTGCAGTTCGGCGCGGTGGACGACGGCGTACGGGTTGCCGAACCGCTCGCGGTAGCGCTCGGTCAGGTCCATGCTGACCACGTGCTCGCCGGTGACGCCGTCCATGAAGCGGAGTTCGTCCATCTGCACGGCGGTGGCACGGACGGCGTCTCCGAGGCCGAGGCGGTCCAGGGCGTGCAGGCCGTTGGGGGCGAGCTGGATGCCCGCGCCGATCTCGGCGAACTCGGGGGCGCGTTCCAGGACGAGGACGTGGTGTCCGCGGCGGGCGGTGGCGAGGGCCGTGGCCAGCCCGCCGATTCCTCCACCGATGATGATGAGCTTCGACATCAGACCTTCTCCTCGTCTCGGGTGGCGGCGGTGGAAGCGGCGGCGGTGGACGTGGCGCCGGCGGTGAGCAGCCGGGCGAGTTCCAGCCGCTTGATCTTGGTGGTGGCCGTCTGGGGCAGCTCGGACTGGCGCCACTGGACGGGCTCGGCCATCGGCGGGAGGCCCGCGACGGCGGCCTTCCAGGCCTGCGGGTCGAGCGGCTTGTCGTCCTTGGTGCAGACGACGGGGACGGCCCGGCCGGTCTCGTCGGGGATGATGATGACCTCGGCCAGCTCGTCGAGGCGGGTGAAGAGGGTGTCCTCGGCGGCGAGGGTGGAACCGAAGCCCTCGATCAGGTCGACCTCGCGGTCGAGCAGGTGCACGCAGCCCCACTTGGTGCGGTAGCCGACGTCGCCCATGCGCCACCAGCCGTCGTTGACCTGCTTGTCGTAACGTTCCTGCTCGCCGAGGTAGGTGACGATCCGGCCGTCGCTCTTGACCTCGATGAAGCCGGGGTTGGTCTCCGAGGGCGGCAGTCCGTTGCGGCTGACGACGCGGACGTCGGTCATGCCGGGGAAGGGCATCCCCACGCAGCGGCCGTCGGCGTCGAGGCCGCGGCGCTTGGAGAAGGAGCGGGCCACCGCGGGGCCGATCTCGCTCTGTCCGTACAGCTGGCCGAAGACGGCGGCCTTGCGCTTGGTGGCCTTGAGCAGCGTCTGCACGGTGCGCGGGTGGATGGCGTCGAAGGTGCTGCTGAAGAGCTTCACGTTCGCCAGCGGTCCGCGCGGATCGTGCGCCAACTCCTCCCACTCCATGAAGGAGTTGGGGTGGGCTTCCAGGATGCCGGGGCGCAGCTGGGCGAAGAGGTCGGCGGCCCGCTTGGGGTCGGAGTCGGCGAGGACGACGATCGGGAAGCCGCGGAAGAGGGAGATGGCGAGGGCGGTGATGAGCCGCGAGTGGACGAAGGAGACGTGCATGGCGATGGTCTCGCGGCCCGGTATGAGCGGCTTGGTGATCGTGGCCTGCGGGCGGTAGCGCGCCTGGAGGGTGGCGCCGGTGTGGACGGCGAGCTTCGGGGTCCCGGTGGTTCCGGAGGTGTGCGTGATCAGCGTGGGGTGCTCGGGGGGCATGGTCACCGCGGGGACGCGGGGGGAGCCGGCGAGCGAGGCGAGTTCGGTGGCGTCCTGGTAGCTGCCGGAGGTGAGCAGGACCTGCTCGGCCTCCTCGAAGACCGAGGCGGGCAGTTCGGTCTCCAGCTTGTCCTGGTCGGTGAGCAGGTAGGGCTGGTCGGTGCGGCGTACGAGCTCGGCGACGGTCTCGCCGTCGAGCTTCGGGGACAGCAGTACCGGCACGGCGCCGATGCGGGCCACCGCGCAGGCCAGCAGGGTGATGTCGAAGCCGTCGGACTTGTAGACGACGACCCGGCGGCCGGGGCGGACCCGGGCGGCCCAGAGCCGCGAGGCGAAGTCGTCGATCAGGTCGGCGACCTCGGCCACCGTCGCCCGGCGTCCGAGCCCCGGGGCGATGTCCAGGTCGTGGTCGAGGATCACCACGTTCGTCGGGTGCTTGCGGGCCGCCCGCTCGAAGAGCGTCCCGAGCCGGATGCCCTTGTTTCCGATGCGCTGCAGAATCATGGCCTGACCTTTCTCATGTCACGTACGGATGGCGTGGGTCGGGAGGTCGGGTCGGTCAGACGTTCTTCTCGATGACGACCTTGATGCGCTCCAGGGTCTGGGCCAGGTCACCGGCGACCTTCTCGCCCCACTCGGAGACGAACTGCGCCTTCTCCGCCTCGCTCATCTCGGCGGTGATGCCGCGGATCCCCTCGGTGGCGGTGCCCATCCGGAAGTGGTGGACGAGCAGGGAGGCCGCTCCGTCGGGCTCGATGGTGAAGCCCCAGACGCTGTCCTGCTTCTCCCCGGAGCTGTTGTGCATGGCCCACTGGAAGGTCCGGCCGGGCTCGGCGGCGACGACCTCGGCGAAGGTCGTCCACCTGCCGCGCACCACCGGCGCCCAGGAGACGACGTCCTCGCTGCGCTCGTTCTCGCCGCGGAACACCGAGCCGACGGCGCCGGGAGCGCCGGTGGTCCATTCCCCGCCGAGGCACTCGGGGCTCCACTCGCCGCTGCGGGCCAGGTCGCTGACGACCGCGTAGACCTCGGCCGGGGTGGCGGAGACCTGGATCTGGGCCCGCGACCGGAAGAGGGGAGTCTGGGTGCCGCTCATGGAAATGACCTCCTGGGGGACGGTTCAACTGCCTTGTCGGTGGAGGCCGTTCCGGTGGCCTCGTGAATGAACCATACAGTTCAGTTCAACTGAACGCAACGGTACAGTTCAGTTGGGCTCTAGACTGGCCACCGCACCGCGAGGAAGCAGGGAACGACATGAACGCAAGCACCACGGCCGCGGCCCAGCAGCCCGTCCCCACCGGAGCGCGCGCCGCGCGCAAGCGGCAGGCCATCCTGGAGGCGGCGCGCACGGTGTTCCTACGCGAGGGCTTCGGAGCGGGGGTCGACCTGCTCGCCACCGAGGCCGGCGTCTCGAAGGTCACCATCTACAACCACTTCGGCAGCAAGGAGAACCTCTTCAACGCCGTGATCGGGCAGACGCTCGACGAGGCGCTGGAGGTGGCCCAGTCGGTCATCCAGGCCAAGCTCGCCGAGTCGGACGACGTCCGCACCGACCTCCTGGAGGCCTGCCGCACCTGGGTCGCCGGCCTGACCAGTCCCGAGGTGCTGGCGCTGCGCAACGTCATCGCGGGCGAACGCCACCGCTTCCCCGAGCTCGGCGCCACCTGGCAGGAGGAGGGCCCGGGGCGCCAGCACGCGGCCCTGGCCGCGGCCCTGGGCCGCCTCGACGAACGCGGCCTGCTCCGCATCCCGGACATGGAGCTGGCGGTCCTCCAACTCTCCGGCCTGGTGCTCTCCCCGCACCTGGTCTACGGGGTGTACGGCACGGCCCTGAGCGCAGACCTCGCGGAGCGCCTCGTCCAGGGCGGGGTGGACATGTTCCTGAACCAGTACGGCGTCAACGAGTAGCCTTTACAGGGGAAGTTGGCGCCTGAGAGGGAGCGTGGGCCGATGCGGCTGTACGTGTCTGTCCGCGAGGGGGACTGGGCCTCGGTCCGGTACGGAACGTACAGCGGGAACTCGGCCTGGCTCCTGGAGTGGCGCCTGGAGCGGGGCGACTTCACGGCCGGGGCCGGCACCGACCGGTGGCGCGACCTCGACCGGCGGATCCACGGGGAGACCTTCGTCCTCTCCGTCCCCGACGCCGATGCCATCAACGTCCGCACCCTGAAGGTCCGCTGCCTGACCGAGGCCCGCCGTCTGGGGATCGCGGCCCCGGAGCCCACCCCGGCGCCGGAGTCCGCCGCGTTCCACATCCAGGACCGCGTGATGGACGTATGGCTCACCGACGCGGCCACGGACGAGCGACTGGGGGACCACCTTCCGCTCGGGCAGACGGAGCTGACCGACGGGGACCTGGTCGTGCTCTCCATCGAGCACCCGGCCAAGGGAAGCTACGCACTGGCCGCTCCCTCCAACGCGGACGAGCTGCTGCGCTGGCTCCCGCTGGCGGAGCGGGCGACGTCGCCCGCGGGCCGGCCCCGCCTGTGGGGCGTCCTGCTGTACACCGACGCCGACGTCGAGCTGGCCACGTACGTACGGACCCACTTCGACGACCTGAACGTCCTGTCCGGCCCCGCCACCCGGGTGTTCGCCATCGAGCGTCCCGCCGGGCGGTCAGCGGCCAGGAAGTACTGGCGGCGCCACCTGGAGCCCGAGCTGTACCGGGTCATGGGCGCGGTGCGCTGGCTGCGGTGGACGCCGTACGACGCCCAGGGCGCGTACGAGGTCGCCGCCGAACTCGGCCTCGGGCCCGAGCATCTCCCCTGCCTGGTCTTCTTCCACGCACTGAACGGTCCCGTGCACGAGGGAGAGAAGATCGTCTTTCCGATCGAGCACACCTCGACGGCGTACTTCCGGTCGCTGTTCGCCGGTATCGGCCGGGTCCTGGAATCCGTCGAAGTCGAGGAGGGCCTGCCCGCGCGTGCCAGTGACGCCGCAGCCTTCGCCGCCGTCCGGCGGGCCCAGGACGCGATCAGGGCCGCCCTGCGTCCGACCGTCCCCGTGCAGCCCGGGCTCGCCGTCCACAACAGCCGCGTCGTCGTCATGTCAGGAGCCGGAGTGTCGGAGAACTTCTACTTCCACGGTGAGAAGACCACCTTCGTCAACCGCCCGCAGGACACCGTCATACGGGACTTCCAGAACACCTACTCCGCGGCGCCGGGCGGCGACGAGCTCACCCGTCTGCTCCAGCTCGTCCTCACCAGCCGCGAGGTCCCCGACCCCGACCGCGAGGAGGCGGCGGTCGCCATCCACGCCCTGGCCCGCGAGGCCGCCGCCGAGGAGCCGGACGCCCCGGCCGCCCTGACCCGCATCGACCGCCTGCGCACCCTGCTCTCCACGGGCGCCGACATCGCCCAGCCGGCCCTGGCCATCCTGGCGTCGCTCACGGCGTTCTTCGGCGGCTGACCGACCCGCCGGGAAGGAGCTTGTGCATGCCCCACGCGTGCAGCGGACCCGTGTCGCCCCTTCGCCGAGGCGGGGTACGGGCCTCCTATCCGAGAAGCAGCGCGTCGATCTCCTTGGCGAGAGCGGTGATGTCGACGGGCTGACCGGTGTCGATGGTCAGGAGGGGTCCGCCCAGCCGGAGCGGGCCTGGCAAGGCCGCCCATGTGGCGACGCGTTCGGTGATCTCCTCGCCGGTGAGGTCTTGATCGAGGTGTCCGGGGTGGCGGGTGCGTGTCTTGAACCGCTCGGCGACCAGGGCTGGATCGCAGGCGCAGTGGACTTCGACGATCTGGGCGTCGAGCCGGTGGAGTCGGCCCGGGGCGGTGTCGTGATGCCACCAGTTGTCGAGCACTGCGTGTCGAGCCCGGGCGGCGAGGGTGAACAGGATGTCGTCGCTGGCCCGGCTCAACCGGTGGCGCCAGGTCTGATCGCCGACGCCGAGTGAGTCGTAGAGCGACTCCAGGATCGCGTCCTTGTCGATGACCGACCAGCCCAGTTCTGCCGCGAGACGGCGGGCCAGGGTGCTTTTGCCGCTGGCGGGCAGGCCAGAGACGACCACGAAGGCGTTATCGATCACGACGCCAGTGTGTCGCAGTCCGCCTCGCGTCGCGCTGCGGGCTGGGGACGGGGGCGCCGTTCCTGCCGGCCGAGGCCGGCAGCATCATCGTTCGCCGGGTAGCGCACCGTGCTGGTATCGCCCCGCCGCACGACCTGCCGAAGCGGCCACCGCGACCAGCAACCCGGTGAACGTTCCGGTCACGGCACCGGAGCACGCCGTGAACTGGGCCCGGGCGCTCCCCGGGTGGGAGCGCCCGTGGGCTGCGGCGGGCCGGATCAGTCCTCGTAACGGCCCAGGCTGCCCTCGGCGTAGTCGTCGAAGGCCCGGTCGATCTCCTCCGGGGTGTTCATCACGAACGGGCCGCTGCGGAAGACCGGTTCGCCGATCGGCTCGCCCGCCAGGAACAGGAGGTCGGCGCCGACCGGGCCGCCCTCGACGCGGACCGTTGCGCCGTCGTTCGCGAGCACGGCCAGCTCGCCGTCGGCCAGGTCGTTCGAGGCCACCACGGCGCTGCCCGACAGGACGTAGACCGCCGCGTTGCGGTCGGCCGGCGCGGGAAGGTCCGCGCTCGCGCCCGGGGCGATGGAGGCGTGGACGACGGTCACCGGGACCTGGGTGTCGAAGGGGCCGGTCACGCCGAACGCCGAACCCGCGATGACCTTGAACCAGGAGCCTTCGAGGGTGCGGACCACCGGGATGTCGGAGGCGCCGTGGTTCTGGGTGCGCGGGCGCAGGCCCTTGAGGGAGGCGGGCAGGTTCACCCAGATCTGCAGGTTGTGCTGGAGGCCCCCGGCCGTGCGGAAGGCGTCGGTGGGCTGCGCGGAGTGCACCACCCCCGCGCCTGCGGTCAGCCACTGCACGGCCCCCGGCGGTACGATCCCGCGGTTGCCGGTGGAGTCCGCGTACTCGATGTCGCCCTCCAGGACGTAGGCGATGGTCTCGAAGCCGCGGTGCGGATGGTCGGGGGCGCCCTTGGGCTCGCCCGGGCCGAGGTCCACCGGCCCGACCTGGTCGACCATCAGGAAGGGGTCCAGCTGCGGGATCTGCGGCGTGGGGAAGGGACGGCGGACGGGGAAGCCTTCGCCCTCCAGGGTGTGGACCGGCTGGAGTACGTCGGCCACCGAGCGGATCGCGGTGGCGACGGCCGTGGCGGTGGTCGTGGCGGTGGCCGTGGCGGTGGTCGGGGTCGCGGAACCCATCGTGGTGGTCATGGTGCCTTCTCTCGTCGTTTCGGGTGGGCGCTCTAAGATTAATGAACCGTACTGTTCAGTTCAGTTATACGGGAGGGTCCGTCCGGGATCAAGCCCTGCACCCCAACCCGCCGACGGACAGCTGACAGATACGGCCACCCACCGTTGTCGGTGCCCGTGGCCCGCGGACAGACTCCTGCCATACCGACGCTCACCTCGCAGGGGCATGCCGGACACGGCATTCGCTGCGCATGTCACCTTTGCGGAAGGACAGTTCATGCCCGAGCTCAAGATCCTGGCCATCTCCGGCAGCCTGCGCGAGGCCTCGTACAACAGCGCTCTGGTGCGCGCCGCCCAGAAGTTCACGCCCGGCGACCTGGCCATCGAGATCTACGAGGGCCTGCGCGACATCCCGCCCTACGACACCGACCAGGACATCGACCCGGCGCCGGCGGCCGTGGCCGACCTCCGTCGCCGCATCTCCGAGGCGGACGGCATCTTCATCGCCACCCCCGAGTACAACTACGGGATCCCCGGTGTCCTGAAGAACGCCCTGGACTGGGCGAGCCGCCCGGCCCTCAACTCCTCGCTGACGGGCAAGCCGATCGCGATCGCCGGCGCCGCGCCGACCAACTTCGGCACGGTCCGCGCTCAGCTCGCCCTGCGCCAGATGTTCCTGTGGACCGACTCCAGGGTCGTCGGCAAGCCCGAGCTCCAGATCTTCCGCGCCAACGAGCGGTTCGACGAGGCCGGAAACCTGACCGACGAGACCACCATCGACATCCTCCAGCAGCTGCTCTCCGCGCTCGGTACGAAGATCCGCGAGACCCGCGCGATCGCCGACGGCACCCTCTGAACCCGCTGCCGATCTACTGCTCCACTGCTCTGCTGCTCTGCCGCACAACAGGTTCACCCCATTGGCCGGAGTCGCCAGCTCCTGCTCGATCCCCCCTCTCCAAAGGGCCGCTCACACCCCCGTAGCGGCCCTTTGGCCTGTCCGGACCCCTGCCGGCGGGGAGTTGACGAAGCCTTCGGGTCCCGGTGCGCGAACTCCGCGTGCCCTTGCGAGGATCGGCTCATGCGTGCAGCTTTCATCGAAGAACTGGGCCCCGCCGAGAACATCCGCTACGGGGAGATCGCCCCGCCGACCCCCGGCCCGACGGACGTCCTGGTCGCGGTCGAGGCGGTGTCCGTCAACCCGGTGGACACCTTCGTGCGGTCCGGGCTGTTCCGCACCCCGGTCGACTTCCCGTTCGTGATCGGCCGGGACCTCGTGGGCACCGTCGTGGCGGCGGGCCCGGGCGCTGCCGGCTTCGCCGTCGGGGACCGCGTCTGGTGCAACAGCCTCGGCCACGGGGGCCGCCAGGGCGCCGCCGCCGAGCAGGCCGTGGTCCCGGTCGACCGCCTCTACCCGCTGCCCGCTGAAGTGGACCCGGTCGAGGCCGTCGCCGTGGTGCACCCCGCGGCCACCGCCTACCTCGCCCTGTTCACCCACGGCCGGGTGCGCCCCGGTGAGACGGTGCTCGTCGCGGGCGCCGCCGGGAACGTGGGCAGCGCCCTCATCGTGATGGCCGTGGAGGCCGGCGCCCGTGTCGTCGCCACCGCCTCCGCGCGCGACGCCGCGTACTGCCGGTCGCTCGGCGCGGAGACGGTCCTCGACTACAAGGACCCCGACCTGGTGTCCCGCATCCGCGAGTTCGACCCGCGGGGCATCGACGTGCACGTGGACACCTCCGGTACGAACGACCTGGCCACGGCCGTCGAGGTACTCGCGCCCCGCGGCCGGATCGTGCTCCTCGCCGGCGCCCGCTCCCAGCCCGTCCTGCCGGCCGGACCGCTCTACATGAAGGACGGCGCCGTCCTCGGCTTCGTCATCTCGCACGCCACCACGGCCGAACTCGCCGAAGCCGCCGGGGCGATCAGCCGTCTGCTCGCCAACGGGAGGCTGCGCGCCCGCTCCATCGAGCGCGCCCCGCTGTCGGAGGCGGCCCGTACGCACCGGCGCATAGAAGATGGCGAACTGCACGGTAGCCGCGTGGTGCTACAGCCGAAGGAGTCCTGAGCGGGTCCGGGCAAGTCCGGGCGGCGCCGGCCCGTCGCCCCGCCGGCCCACCGGACCGTCGGGCCGGCAACCTGACGGACTGACGGTCTGCCAGGTCCGGCCGATATCAGCTGCTGCCAGACTCGCGGCATGGACGATTTCCCAGAGGCCCAGGCCACTTTGGCCGCCCCGCGGAACACCTGGGTGCGGTTCGCGATCCTCGGCGCGGTGCAGCTCATCCTCAACGCCTCCGTGTCGGTGACCTTCGCCGCCGGTCCGGCCATGCAGCGGGAACTCGGCCTGAGCCGGATCGACCTCATCCTCGACAGCGCCGCGTACGGCCTGGCCTTCAGCGGGCTGCTGCTGCTGGGCGGACGGCTCACCGACCGGGTCGGGCAGCGCCGACTGTTCACCCGGGGCACGGCCCTGTTCGCCGCGGCCTCCCTCGCCGCGGCGCTGGCCCCCACCTCCCACACCGTCCTCGCCGCCCGCTTCCTCCAGGGCTGCGGGGCCGCCCTCGCCGCACCCGCTGCGATGGCCCTGCTGCGGGTCGTCTTCCCCGAGGGCAGGGCCAGGGCCGCCGCCCTCGCCCGCTGGGGTCTGCTGGCCAGCCTCGGTGCCGCCGTCGGCATCGTGCTCAGCGGGGCGCTCGTCGCCTGGTCGTCCTGGCGGTGGAGCTTCGGGCTGCTCGCCGCCGCGGCCACGGCCGTACTGGCCCTCGCCCCGCGGTCACTGCCGGCCGGGCCCGCGCCCGTACGGGTGCCCGTGGACCTCCTGGGCGCGGTGCTCGGCACCTTCGCGCTCTCCACCCTCGGCTACGGCTTCGTCATGGTCGGCCCGCACGGCTGGGCCGCCCCGCAGGTCCTCGCCCCGCTGGCGCTCGGCGCGATCCTGCTCGCCGTCTTCGTCGCCGCCCAGCGGCGGGTCCGTGCCCCGCTGCTGCCGCTCGGTTTCCTCGCCTCGCGCCAGCGTGCGACCGCCTTGGTGTGCGCGTTGCTCGGCCCGGCGATCGGCGCGAGCACCGCCTTCCTACTGGCCCTCTACTTCCAGCAGGTGCGCGGCTATTCGGCGCTCCAGAACGCGTTGGCCTTCATCCCGTACAGCGCGATGCTGCTCGGGGTCGGCTTCGTGGCGGGCCGGATCGTCGCCCGCCACGGCACTCGCACGGTGGCGGTGGGGGGTCTGGCAGTCATCGCCGCCGGCCTCTTCCTGATCGGCAGCGTGGGATTGCGTACGGGCTCGACGCCGTGCGTTCTGGTGGGCCTGGTCATCCTGTCGGCCGGCATCGGCACCCTGATGTCCGCCGCGGTGGTGGGGGCCGTCGCAGGCGTCCCGGAAGCGCAGTCCGCCCTGGCCGGAGCCGTGGTCAACACGGCCATCCTGGCCGGGCCGACCATCAGCCTCGCCCTGATCACCTCCGCCGCCGACGCCCGGACGGCCTCGCTGCTGGCCGCCGGGGACCCGGCGGCTGCGACCGGCGGGTACGCGTTCGCCTTCGAGGCGGCCTGCGTGGTGTTCCTGTTGGCCATCGGCCTGGCCGTGTACGGGCTCGCCCCGCGCGGCAGTAGCCGTCCGGCCGGAGCGGTGGGGCCGGTCGGACCGGTCGGATCGACCGCTCGGACCCGCCCGTCCGCCCCGAGCCGCGCCGACCGGCAGGCCGAGCACTCCTCCACTCCGGCCTGACCAAGGGGGGCAGGCCGGGGTGGAGGTCACGGCACCCGAGAGTCGTTCACCGAGGGTGATGGAGTCACGAGGGTGCAGCACGGCGCGAGGGTGACGCGATTCGCGCAGGTGAAAGCCGTGATTGCGCCAGATGTGGGGGGTTTTGCCGCCGGGCGTGCACCGGGTTCCGGTTGCCGAATGTGACGGGGTGGCGGTGAGTGGACGGGGGGCAGGTCCGTGTCCCACGGCATGTCCCACGTCCCACGTCATCACCGTGTCTCTGAACAGGAGCGAACCCTTGCACCGCATCACCCGCTACTCCATCCCCGCCGCCCTCTGCGTGACGCTGTTGACCGCGTCCCCCGGCCTGGCAGGGGCGGCCAACGCCCCGGCCAAGCCGGCGGCGCCCGTGGCCAAGAAGTCCGTTCCCGGCACCGAGGCCCTGCTCTCGCAGGTGCAGTCGCTCGGGTCCGCGGGCCAGCTCCTCACGCCCGTTTCCGACCTCCTCGCGGCGGTCCTGAAGTCGCCGGACGGGAAGCTCCCGGACGCGGAGCTGGCCGCGCACAAGCAGAAGATCAACGCGGCGCTCGCCGACGTGAAGGAGACCTTCGCCGCGGCAGCCCCCGCCGCCCCCACCACGCCCGAAGCCCCGGCGAAGCCGCCGGCTGAGGTCGCCAAGCCGCCGGCTGAGGTCGCCAAGCCGCCGGTGCACGAGGCGAAGCCGCCGGTGCACGTGGTGAAGCCGCCGGTGCACGAGGCCAAGCCGCCGGCTGAGGTCGCCAAGCCGCCGGTGCACGAAGCGAAGCCGCCGGTGCACGTGGTGAAGCCGCCGGTGCACGAGGCCAAGCCGCCGGCCGAGGTCGCCAAGCCGCCCGCCGCGGTGGCCAAGCCGGTCACCCTCCCGGCCGCCGCTCCGCTCGCGGCCCCGGTCGCCGCCGCCGTGAAGGCCGAGGCCGGGTCCCCCCTGGATCTCGTCTCCGCCGCCGTCGACCGCCTCAAGGTGTCCGTCGACGTGGTCACCAAGGCCGCCGGACCCTGCAACTGCACGATCGACGCCAAGGCCAAGGCCACCGACGTCGTGAACGACATGGGTGCCACGATGGTCGCCCTGTTCACCGGTCTCGGCCTGCCCGGCATGCCGGCGGCGGCACCGGCACCGGCGGTTCCGGCGCCCGCGGCGCCGGTCGAGTAGGCCGGGCGAAGGTCCGCGCCTAGCCTCCGTCCGCCCCCGGTGTCCTTCCGACACCGGGGGCGGACCGGTGTGCCGCGTACGACCCCCGTTGTGCGACCGCGCGACCTCGCACACCCCCTTGACGCCTCCCGCCCCCCGTTGGACGCTCCCGGGTCTCGCATCCGAACGGTGCATCTGGGGGGCCGGTATGCCGGAGCAGTCTGTCGAGTCCGTCCAAACGGCGGGGGAGCTGCGCGCACAGCTCGCGGAGCGCGGAGCGCGTTGGTCCGTCATCGAGCACCTCTCCGACGAGGAGGCCGTGCCCCGGCCCTCGCTCGGCATGGAACCCGGGGCGAACCTCACGGCCGCGCACGAGGTGGGCACCATCGATCTGAGGGAGCTCATCGGGCACGAGAGCGGCAATCCGCACCTCACCCGGCGCCGGGCCGCCCAGGGGCTGTTGCCGGGAGCGGGCGGGCCGATCGTGGGGGCCCGGCCCACCGCGGTCGACTGGCGGAGCCGCTGGGGCTGGCCGTGGATCACCAAGGTCAAGGACCAGAACCCGTGCGGTTCCTGCTGGGCCTTCGGTGCCGCCGGTCTGGTCGAGTCCATGGCCCGCATCGAGCACGGAGTCTGGGCCGAGCGCTCCGAGGGGGACGTCCACGACGGTCTGAAGTTCACCTGCGGCCAGGGCTCCAATCCGGAGACGGCCCTCGACTGGATCGCGTCCAACGGCGGCCTGGCCGACCCGGATTGCTGGCCCTACTCCCCGCCCCCGTCCACGGTGCCCGCCGAGCGCCGTGACGCCTGGCGCGCCGAGTACGTTCCCAGCTGGGACCGGTGCGGCCGTACCGTCCGGATCACCGACTACGTCCGTCTCGGCGACGTGGAGCAGCAGAAGGTCTGGCTGGACACCGTCGGCCCGCTGACCGCTTGCTTCGACGTGTACGACGACTTCTTCGGCCTCGGCGCGGGCGTCTACCACCGCACCAGTGACCGGCTCGCGGGCGGCCACTGCGTGCTGATCGTCGGGTACGACGACGCCGCCGGCTGCTGGCTGTTCAAGAACTCCTGGGGGACGGGCTACCACGTCGGCGGATACGGCCGGATCGCCTACGGCGAAGTGAAGATCGACTACTGGGCCAAGTGCGGCCTGCACGGCACCAACATCGACCCGTGGAGCAAGCGCCGCCTGCACGCCGGCAACGTGTACGAGAGCGGCAACGGTCGCGCGCACCGCAACTTCGAGCTGCTCGCCCCCGCCGGCGGGGGCCGTCTCCAGCACTGGTGGCGCGAGGGCGACGCCCCCTTCCCGTGGGCCCGTGCCGCAGTCTTCGCGAACGACGCGTCCGGCCAGCCCGCCTTCACCGGGACCACGTACAACCGGAACATGGAGTCCCTGCACGTGACCACCGGCGGTCGGCTGCGCCACTGGTACTACGAGCAGTCCGGCGGGACCTGGCGCGACGGGGGCGCTTTCGGGCCCGGGGACGCCGCGATCGGCTCGACCCCGGCGTTCCTCCAGAGCGACTACGGCAAGCCGGGCAACTTCGAGGCGGTCGTCCGTACCGCCGACGGCCGCCTGAACCACTGGTGGCGGATCAACGGCGCCCCCTGGACCTGGAACGACGGCGGTCGCTTCGCCTCGGGCATCGCCCATTTCGGGCCCGCCCTGATCCAGACCCGCAGCCGCCACCTCGACCTGGTCGCCACCCGGACGGACGGCCGGATGCAGTTGTGGTGGCGCGACGACCCGAACGGCTTTGCCTGGCGCCCCGGCGAGGTCTTCGGCGGTGCGGTCACCTCGGCGCCCTGCATGATCGAGGCGCAGTACGGGGCCGCGGACGAGCACACCGCCGGGAACTACGAGCTGTGCGTGGCCGTCGAGGGCGGGGGCGTGGAGCACTGGTGGCGGGGGAACGCCGCCGGCTCGGCCTGGCGCCGCAGCGCTGTCTTCGGGCACGACGCGCTGGCCGTCACCGGGATGCTCCAGGGCAGTTTCGGGTTCAACCTGGAGGTCATCGTCCTGCGCACGGACCGCCAGCTCCAGCACTACTGGCGGGACGGCGCTGGCTGGCACGAGGGGCCGGTGATCGGTCCCGCCTGAGCCGGGAGGTCGTCGCGGGTGGAAGTGCGCAGGGTCGCCCTCGGTGTCGGTGAGTCGTACGAGCTGCGGCTCACCGGGCGCGGCGCGCGCGGGTACGTGTGGACCTGGCAGGTCACCGGGGACGCGGACGCCGTCTCCGTGAGCGAGGGGCCGTCCGCGCCGGTGGAGGTCCTGCCCGGCGCCCCGGTCGAGCGGACGTACGTGGTCCGGGGCCGCTGTCCGGGCGGGCGGGCCCGGATCCGCTTCGCGCAGCTCCGCCCGCCCTACCCCGAGGAGGCCCCGTACGACGAGTTCGTCCTGGAGGTGGAGGTCACCGGCGCGGCCACCGCGCCCTGAGCGCCCGGTGCTGTACGGCCTCCAGCGGGCCCCTCGGGTAGCGGCGCAGCCAGAGCCGGGACCCGGCGACCAGGGCGAGGCAGACCACCGCCCACAGGCCCATCACCCACCAGGGCCCGCTTCCGCCGAGCCGGTCGGCCAGGCCCAGCCCGATGCCGTAGCAGAGCAGCACGCACAGCAGGTTCTGGCCGACGTAGCAGGACAGGGCGGTGCGGCCGACGGAGCCGAGGGCGCCGGCCCCGGGGACCCGGCAGCGGTCGAGGGCGCAGCCGATCAGCCCGATGTATCCGACGGCGATCAGCGGGGCGATGCCGTAGCGGCCCAGGACGAAGAAGTCGGAGCCCCCGAGTGCGGCGGCGGCGCCCAGCGGCAGGCCGAGACCCAGCCCCCAGGCGGCCATCCGGGCCCGGATCCGGTGTCCGTCGGCGGTCGGGGCGAAGGCGCCGGCGCGGTGGAGCCGAACACCGAGGAGGAAGAGGAGGACGAGCAGCCCGAAGGAGAAGACGGGCTCGATGCGCAGGGCGAGGGCGTGGTCGAGCCGGAAGGCGATCTGGGCCGGGTAGCTGCCGTGCGCGTAGAGGTCGACGGCGGCCGGATCCGGGGGCGCGGGCCCTCGGTCCGGCGCGGCCAGGTCCGCCAGGGTCACCAGTCCGATCAGTGTCAGGTGCACCGCGCCCGCGGCCCACATCACCCACCGCCGCACCTTTTCGGAGCGGGCCAGCAGTCGGGCCACCAGCAGTGCGGTGACGGCGTACCCCATCAGTACGTCCCAGGCGAAGACGAGGACGAAGTGGACGGTCCCTTCGAGGAAGAGGAACGCGGCCCGTCGCGGGTAGCGCCCGGGCCACTGCTCGCCGCGGCGCGCGGCGGAGTCGTACTGGACGGCCAGGCCCACCCCGAACAGGATCGTCAGCAGGGACAGGAACTTCCCGTCGGCGAGGAAGCGGAACACGGCCTCGGCGATGTTTGCGGCGGTGGGCTCGGCGACCGGGTCGGGCAGGTCCAGGCCGCCCTGGAGCACGCTCCACTCGGAGCCGGGGGAGGCGAAGATCCAGACGTTGGTCATGAGCGTGCCGAGGACGGCGACACCGCGCAGGACGTCGAGGAGCGCGATCCGGGTCGCGGCCACCCCGGAGGCGGCGAGTGTGGTGTGGGCCATGACTTCAGCGTCCGGGCGGGCGGGGTCCAGTACGTCCTGCGCGCGGACGAAGTCGGACTACATCCTTCGATGCAGCGTCAGGGGGGAGCGGGCCGGGAGCAGCCGGGGAGCGGGCCGGGAGCGGTCCGGGAGCGGTCCACATCCCGGACGGGCAGACCCGTGCATCGTTCACGTATCTATGCTGTGTGCATGCCGCCAGCCGCGCCCGCCGAGACCGCTGTCACTGCCGTCACCGCCGCCGAACGCGTCTACCAGCACGTCAAACAGGGCGTACTGATGGACCGCCGCTACGAGGGCGGCGCCCGCGGCCCAGGACGGTGACGGGGCCGGGGGTGTTCCGGGATCCGCCGGGCGGTCGGAAGGCGGTGGCCGTCTGGTCCATCGGCGTCGCCGTCTACTTCGTCGCGGTGATCTTCCGTACCAGCCTGGGCGTGGCAGGCCTGGAGGCCGCGGACCGCTTCCACGTCAACGCCTCCGCCCTCTCCACGTTCTCCCTCCTCCAACTGCTGGTCTACGCGGGCATGCAGGTCCCGGTGGGCCTGATGGTGGACCGGCTCGGCACCAAGAAGGTACTGACCCTGGGCGCGGTCCTGTTCACGGCCGGCCAGATCGGCTTCGCGCTCTCGCCCACGTACGGGATGGCGCTCGCGGCGCGCGCCCTGCTGGGCTGCGGTGACGCCATGACCTTCATATCCGTACTGCGCCTGGGCACCCGGTGGTTCCCGGCCCGGCGCGGACCGCTGATGGCGCAGCTGGCCGGCCTGGTCGGCATGGCCGGCAACCTTGTGTCGACGCTCGTGCTCGCCCCCGTCCTGCACGGGGTCGGCTGGACCCCGGCCTTCGCGGGCAGCGCGGTGGCCGGCCTGCTCGTGCTGGTGCCGCTGGTGCTGTTCCTGCGGGACCATCCCGAGGGCCACGAGCCGCCGCCGATCGCGCGGGGCGGCGGAGCCGGTGCAGGCTTCGTCCGCAGTCAGATCCGCGACTCCTGGCGGGAGCCGGGCACCCGGCTCGGGCTGTGGGTGCACTTCACCACGCAGTTCCCGGCGATGGTGTTCCTGCTGCTGTGGGGCATGCCGTTCCTGGTCGAGGACCAAGGCCTGGCGCGGACCACCGCGGCCGGGTTGTTGACCCTGGTCGTCGCCTCGAACATGGCCTTCGGCCTGGTCTACGGCCAGCTCATCGGCCGCCGCCAGTCCGCCCGGATACCGCTGGCCCTGGGGACGGTTGCCGTCACGGCGACGCTCTGGGGCTCGGTGCTGGCCTACCCCGGCGCCCGCGCCCCGATGTGGCTGCTGATCGCGCTGTGCGTGGTGCTGGGCACCTGCGGTCCGGCGTCGATGATCGGCTTCGACTTCGCCCGCCCCGCCAACCCGGCGGAGCGGCAGGGCACCGCCTCCGGCATCACCAACATGGGCGGTTTCCTCGCCTCGATGACGACCCTGCTGGCGGTGGGCGTCCTGCTGGACGCCACCGGCGACGACTACCGGATCGCCTTCTCGTCGGTCTTCGTGCTGGAACTCCTGGGTACGGCCCAGATCCTGCGCCTGCGCACCCGGGCCCTGACCCGCGAACGCGACCGTCGCCGCGCCGGCCTCACGACCCCGAACCTGCCGGAATCCCCGACCCCGGCGCCCGCGTAGCCACCCCGTACCCGTACCCGCGCCCGCGCAGCGGGACCGGGTACGGGCCGGCGGCGCCCGGTGGGGCGTCGTGCAGCCGGGCGGGACAGACCCCCGTCCTTTCCCGCCCGGCAGTCGATGGCGGCGTCCGCACGCGGTCGCCGACGAGTGCCGACCCTACGGCCGGCCGACGCCCCCGGATGTGCCTGGCGCGCACGGCTCGTTGATGTTGCGCGCAAGCGCCTCCCGGACCGCCCACTGCCGGAACTCGGTCGGGCTCGATCCGTAGGCCTCCCGGAACGCCCTGCTGAACACGGCCGCGTTGGTGAACCCCCACCGCCCTGCAACGGCGTGGACGGGACTCGTGAGGAGCGCGGGGTTCGCGAGATCCGACCGGCACCGCTCCAGCCGACGCCTGCGGATCCCGGCCGCGACCGTCTCCCCCTGCTCCCGGAACAGCAGTTGGAGCCTGCGCAGCGACATGCTGTGCCGGGCGGCCACCACGGAAGGCGTGAGCTCAGGATCACCGAGGTTGTGCTCGATGAAGGTGTTGATCCGCTCCAGCAGGGCGCTGGTGCGCGCCTCGACGGACAGCTCGTCCTCCACGCCGAGCTGCCCGGCCAGGCAGGCGCCGACCAGGTCGAGGGCGACCGTCCCGAGCTGCTCCAGCTCGGCGGGCCCGCAGTCCGCGCCGTGCGCGGCCAGCGCACGCACGTACTGGGCGAGGATCGCCCCCATGCCGTGGCCCGCGGAGAGACGCTGCCCGAGCAGCCGCTCGACCCGGGCACCGCGCAGGGACAACGCGCTGCGCGGGAACGCGAGGACAACGGAGCCGATCAGGCCCGCGTCGTCGGGCAGGGCGCACGACTCGAAGGGGTGCGAGGTGTCCCAGAGCACCATGTCGCCGCTGAGGAAACCTGCTTCGATGCCGTTCTGGGCGAACCACATGGATCCGGTCGTCACCAGCCCGAGCTGGTACTGCTCGGGGTCGCTGCGTCGGACGTGCGCGGCCGTGCGGCGCGCGCGCAGCGGGGCGTGCGCGAACTTCGTCACCTGGACGCGGCCCAGGTCCAGTGCGGCGGCCTCGGCCCGGAAATCGCGGGAGTGCTCACTGCTGATCGCCGTGGGCACGATCTCCTGCGCCACGACGTCGGTGAACCACTCGAACCGCTCCGCCGCCGGTAGGGCAGCGGACGACACCTTCGACCACACCTCTGAAGCTCCTCTGCGAACTGCACGTCCGTGACAGGGACGCGGATGGGTCCGCGCCGGTTCTCGCATCGCGGAACCGGCTGAGGAGAGCCGTGACTACGGCCCGGAGCTACGCCGTCACGGAGTCACGGCGAAGTTCGCCAGGATCGCGTCCGCCAGCTCCGGGTCGCCCTCGGTCTTCACCCGGTGGGCTACCGTGCCCGGTCGCACCCGTCCCGCCGCCAGCCGGACGTACGTCTCCCAGTCCATGGTCAAGGTCACCGCGGGCCCGAGCGAGGGCGCCTTGTCGATGGTCCCCCGACCCTCGCCGTCCACGCGTACCGTCCGCATGAACTCCAGGGGGCCGTGGACGTCGATGACCACCGCCGAGTTCGCCGGGGCGCCCGCCTGCTTCGCGACCACCTTCGGCAGCCCGGCGAGCAGGATGTCCCGCGCCACGTACGCCCCGGGCGAGTCCCAGTTCCCCGGCACGCCCAGGGCCGCCCGCAGGTCCTGCTCGTGGATCCACACGTCGAACGCCCGCAGCTGCAGGGCGAACTCCAGCGTCACCTGGTCGCCCAGCGGCCCCCGCACCATCGTGGCCGGATCCCGCTTCTCGTTGCGCAGCTGCCGCGACCGCCGGATGATCGTGTATTCGAGCTCCGAGGTCATCTCCGGCGCGGTGTGGTGGCGCCGGACGTCAACCTGAACCTCCATGTAACGGGTGAACTCGTCCACCACGTGCCGTAGGTCCCGGGGCAGGGTGTGGATCGGTCGTGGGTCCCCGAGCTGTTCGCACTCGATGCCGATGATGTGGGACACCACATCGCGGACGGACCAGCCGGGGCACGGAGTCGCCCGGTTCCACTCGCCCTCGGGCAGGGGAAGGACCAGCTCGGATATCGCCTCGATGGAGTGCGTCCACGCGTCGGCATAGGGCTGGAGGCTGGGATGCGGCTGGACGGTCAACGGGACCCCTCGCGTGCTGTTCAGTGGCGCGTTTTCTGGAAGCGTGTGGACTGATTCCAAAACTACGCTGCCGGTGAGCACCCCGGCAGTGCTTTCGTGTGACGATCGTAGGCCCGAGTTGACGGCTTGAACGCCAGGACGGTGGTAGTGTGCGCGCCTCGCTGATCCAAATCGCAGTGACCGATGGGGAGTCGGTCGCTTCCCGCCGTGCCAGGGTGGCTGATCTTGTCCGGGAACAGGCCGGCTCGGATCTGGTCGTCCTGCCCGAACTGTGGACCGTGGGTGCCTTCGCCTACGAGCAGTTCGAGACCGAGGCCGAGCCGCTGGACGGCCCGACGTACGAGGCTATGTCCAAGGCGGCGAGAGACGCCGGGGTCTGGCTGCACGCCGGCTCGATCGTGGAGCGCGCGGGCGACGGCTCGCTGTACAACACCGCCCTCGTCCTCTCCCCGTCCGGCGAGCTGGCCGCCACGTACCGCAAGATCCACCGCTTCGGCTTCGACCAGGGCGAGGCCGTGCTGATGGCGGCCGGCGACTCGCTGACCACCCTGACCCTGCCGGAGCAGACCCTCGGTATCGCCACCTGCTACGACCTGCGTTTCCCCGAGCTGTTCCGCGGGCTGGTCGACGCCGGGGCCACCACGATGATCGTGGCCGCGGGCTGGCCTGCCCGCCGCCGGGCCCACTGGACGCTGCTGAGCCGGGCGCGGGCGGTCGAGGACCAGGCGTACGTCCTCGCGTGCGGGCTGGCCGGTACGCACGCGGGCGTCGAGCAGGCCGGGCACAGCCTGGTCGTGGACCCCTGGGGCGAGGTCCTGGCCGAGGCGGGACCCGGCGAGGACGTCCTCACCGTTGACCTGGACCCGGCGAAGGTCGCCGAGACCCGCGAACAGTTCCCGGCCCTCAAGGACCGGCGACTGGGGCGCTAAGCGGTCTCCCCGAGCCCGCTTAGTGGGCGGCCGACCGGTGGGGGCGCGGTGAAGGGCCCGACCCGGGCCCTTCGTACCGGCGCCGCAGGCCCGCGGTAGGTTGCCGCCATGCCCCTGCTCTACGTGACCGACCTGGCCTACCCGGCGCGCGGCCGCCGCTACTGCGACGAGGACATCCTCCTCACCTCGCGGCTGCGCCGGCACTTCCCGCTGGCCCTGTGCCACCCCGAGGACGCGGAGGCCCTCGTACCGGCAGGGTTCGACGCGGTGATCGTCCGCAACAGCGGCCCGGTCCTGCACTACCAGGAGTCCTACGACTCCTTCCGCGCCGCCGCCCTCGCCGCCGGCACCCGCGTCTACAACCCGCTCACGGGCCGCGGCGACATGGCGGGCAAGCAGTACCTCCTCGACCTCACGGCCGCCGGCTACCCGGTGATCCCGACGATCGACGACCCGGCGGACCTCGGCCTGCTCCCGTCGGTCCCCTCGTACGCGGTCAAGCCCAAGCAGGGGGCGGACTCCATAGGCCTCACCTTCACCCCGCACCCGACCGGCCCGGCCGGCGCGAACCTCATCCAGCCGCGCATCGACTTCGCGTACGAGGTGTCCTTCTACTTCGTCGACGACGCCTTCCAGTACGCCCTCTACGCCCCCGACCCGCAACGGCGTTGGGAGCTCCAGCCGTACGAGGCCACGCCGGCCGACCTGGCCTTCGCCCGCAGTTTCATCGAGTGGAACACCCTGTCGCACGGCATCCAGCGGGTGGACGCCTGCCGCGCCCCCTCGGGCGAGCTCCTCCTGGTCGAACTGGAAGACCTCAACCCGTACCTCTCCCTGGACCTGCTGCCCCCAGCGGCACAGGACGCCTTCGTCACGGCTCTCACCGAATCCCTCCACTCCTTCCTCACCGCCTGATGTCAGAGGGGGGTGCCAGGCTTCCCCCATGGACAAGCACACGTTCTGGAAGCTGATCGAGACGGCCCGGGCGGAGGCAGGACCGGACCAGGTGGCGGCGCGCGCCTCCGAGTTGCTGGCGCGCTGCCCCGAGGCCGAGATAGCCGCGGCCCAGCAGGTCCTGTGGGACCTGCTGGCGGAGTCCTACCGTAGCCCCCTGTGGGCCGCGGCCTACGTGATCAACGGCGGCTGCTCGGACGACGGCTTCGACTACTTCCGCGGCTGGCTCCTGACCCAGGGCGAGGCGGCCTTCGCCCGAGCCCTGACGGACCCCGACTCCCTCGCGGACCACCCCGCGGTCCGCGAGGCGGCGCGGGAGGGCCTGGAGCTGTGGGACGAGGACGCCCTCTCGATCGCGTGGACGGCCTACGAGTCGGCCACGGGCCGCGAACTCCCGTCGGACTCCTTCACGATCAGCTACCCGCCGCTGGACCCGGACTGGGACTTCGACTTCGACGACACGGGCGAAACGTCCGCCCGCCTCCCCCGCCTGAGCGCCCTCTTCGACTAGAGCCCGCTGGTGTCGAGCTCGATCCCGAACGGCTCCGGCAGCCGGACCTTCTCTCCGAACGGGTGCGGCCCGTCGACCTCCGTGTAGCCGAGCCGCCCCGGCCCGGCGAAGAGGGTGACGGTCTTGTCGAGCCGATCGACCAGCAGGTACAGCGGCGCACCGTACTCGGCGTACCGCTTGCGCTTGACGACCCGGTCGGTCTCGGCGTTCGACTCCGAGGTCACCTCGACGATCAGCAGCGTCTGGTCGGGAAGCAGGGAGGAGCCGCCGTCCGCCAGCTCATCAGGGACCACCGCGATATCGGGCACGTACCAGTTCGGAGACCCCGGCAGATCGAGGTTTCCCGAGCCCTCGACGCAGCCGAGTTCGTCCACCCGTGCCTCGATCTGCCGCCGTACGAGCTTCGCAGCCCGCTCGTGGTCCCAACTCGGCGTCACGTTGTCGACGACCCCCTCGATGATCTCCGTGCGGTCCCCGACCCAGTGCTGGATGGCGTACTTGAGGGCGTGCTCGGGGTTGATCCCCTCGCTGTAGTCGTGCGCGGTGGTCATGCCGGACGCCTCCTCCGTTGCCTGCAGCCAGAGTCCCACGGTGCCCGCCCACCCGTCGTCACCCCCGCGGGTGGCATATGCCGGCGGGCGGCGGGGAGGGGCTTCGCACTGCCGGGACCGGCGCTCACGGGCGGATGGCAAGCTTGAAGCATGAACGATGCTGCCTCGGCGCCCACCCCTGCGCCCGCGCCCCGCCGTGCCCGTGTCCGTGCCCCCGAGCTGATCGGCAAGGGCGGCTGGCTCAACACCGGAGGCAAGGAGCTGACCCTCGCCGACCTGCGAGGTAAGTGCGTTGTTATCGATTTTTGGACCTTCTGCTGCATCAACTGCCTACACGTCCTGGACGAGCTGCGGGAGCTGGAGGAGAAGCACCGGGACACCGTCGTGATCATCGGCGTGCATTCGCCGAAGTTCGTCCACGAGGCCGAGCACGCGGCCGTCGTCGATGCCGTCGAGCGGTACGAGGTGCACCACCCCGTGCTGGACGATCCCGAGCTCGCCACCTGGAAGCAGTACGCCGTACGGGCCTGGCCCACGCTCGTCGTGATCGACCCCGAGGGGTACATCGTCGCGCAGCATGCCGGCGAGGGACATGCGCACGCCATCGAGCGGCTGGTGGCGGAGCTGGAGGCGGAGCACGAGGCCAAGGGGACCCTGCGGCGCGGGGACGGGCCGTACGTGGCGCCCGAGCCGGTTGCGACGGACCTGCGGTTCCCCGGGAAGGCGCTCGCGCTGCCGTCCGGGAACTTCCTGGTGTCGGACTCGACGCGGCACCAGCTCGTGGAGCTGGCCGCCGACGGCGAGAGCGTCGTACGGCGCATCGGCAGCGGTGAGCGCGGCTTCGGGCCGGGGACCTTCAGCGAGCCGCAGGGCCTGGCGCTGCTGCCCGACGGATCGGTGATCGTCGCCGACACCGTCAACCACGCCCTGCGGCGCTTCGACCCCGCGACGGGCGTGGTCGAGACCGTCGCGGGAACGGGGCGGCAGTGGTGGCAGGGGTCGCCGGCTTCCGGGCCGGCCCTGGAGGTGGACCTGTCCTCGCCGTGGGACGTGGCCTGGTGGCAGGGCAAGGTGTGGATCGCCATGGCGGGCGTGCACCAGCTGTGGACCTGGGACCCGGAGACCGGGCTCGTGGCTGTCGCCGCGGGGACGACCAGCGAGGGCCTGCACGACGGACCCGCCCTGGAGGCCTGGCTCGCGCAGCCCTCCGGGCTCGCCGCCGCCGGGGACAGGCTCTGGATCGCGGACTCCGAGAACAGCGCCCTGCGGTACGTGGAGCCGGCCGCCGACGCTGAGGGCGGGTACGCGGTCCGTACCGCCGTCGGGACCGGGCTGTTCGACTTCGGCCACCGGGACGGCGACGCCGACCAGGCCCTGCTCCAGCACCCGCTCGGTGTGACCGCGCTGCCGGACGGATCGGTCGCGGTGTGCGACACGTACAACCACGCCCTGCGCCGGTTCGACCCGGCGACCGGCCAGGTCTCCACACTGGCCACCGACCTGCGGGAGCCCAGCGACGCCGTGCTGGTGGGCGAGGACATCGTGGTCGTCGAGTCCGCCCGGCACCGGCTGACCCGGTTGAGGTTGCCGGAGGAGGCGGTACGGGTGGACGCCGTCGCCCACCGCACCCAGCGGGCCGCCACCGAGGTCGCCCCGGGCACGCTCCGGCTCGACGTGGTGTTCCAGGCACCGACCGGTCAGAAGCTCGACACGCGGTACGGGCCGTCGACGCGGTTGCTGGTGTCCTCGACCCCGCCCGAGCTGCTGGTTGCGGGCGAGGGGGCGGGGACGGACCTGTTCCGGGAACTGGCCCTCTCCCCGGACGTCACCGAGGGGGTCCTGCACGTTTCCGCCATGGCGGCGTCGTGCGACGACGACCCCGCGAACGAGTACCCGGCCTGCCACGTCCACCAGCAGGACTGGGGCGTCCCGGTCCGGGTCACCCCGCAGGGCGTGACCCGGCTCCCCCTCGTCCTCGCCGGCCTGGACGACGAGGCTTAGGAGTCCCGTACGGCGGGGCTCCGCCAAGCAGTCCCGGCCGTACGGGGTCAGCCCTCCAGGAAGGCCACCAGCGCGTTCGCGAGCAGGTACGGGTCGTCCGCACCGCACAGTTCGCGGGCGCTGTGCATGGAGAGGATCGCGACCCCGATGTCCACCGTCTGGATCCCGTGGCGCGCGGCCGTGATCGGGCCGATCGTCGTGCCGCACGGCATCGAGTTGTTCGAGACGAAGGTCTGCCACGGCACGCCGGCCCGCTCGCACGCCGCGGCGAAGACGGCGCGCCCGCTGCCGTCCGTCGCGTACCGCTGGTTGACGTTGACCTTGAGGATCGGGCCACCGTTGGCGCGCGGGTGGTGTGAGGGGTCGTGGCGCTCCGCGTAGTTGGGGTGCACGGCGTGGCCGGTGTCGGAGGACAGGCAGATGGTGCCCGCCAGGGCCCGCGCGCGGTCCTCGTACGAGCCGCCGCGCGAGAAGACGGAACGTTCCAGCACGTTCCCCAGCAGCGGGCCGTCCGCGCCGGTGTCCGACTGCGAGCCGTTCTCCTCGTGGTCGAAGGCGGCCAGCACCGGGATGTGGTCCAGCTTCGGGGCGGTGGAGGCTGCGATCAGTGCCGCGATGCCGGCGTGCACCGAGATCAGGTTGTCCATGCGCGGGCCTGCCACGAGCTCGTGGTCGCGCCCCAGGTACGACGGCGGCTCGATCGAGTGGACCATCAGGTCCCAGCCGGCCACCGAGCCCTGCGGAAGGCCCTCTTCCTCCTCCAGGAAGGCGATGAGGTCACCTTCCTGGACCTCGCCCAGGCCCCAGATCGGCTGCATGTGGCGCTGCTTGTCGAGCTTGAGGCCGTCGCTGTTCACCGATCGGTCCAGGTGGACGGCCAGTTGCGGGACGCGCAGCAGTGCGCGGTCCACGTTCACCAGCCGCTCGCTGCCGTCGCGCAGGCTCAGCCGGCCCGCGAGGCCCAGGTCGCGGTCCAGCCATGTGTTGAGCAGCGTGCCGCCGTAGATCTCGACGGCGATCTGCCGCCAGCCCTGTGAGCCCGTGTCAGGGAGCGGCTTGACCCGCAGGTTGGGGGAGTCGGTGTGTGCGCCGACGATCCGGAACGGGGTGTGCGCGACCGCGCCCTCCGGTACGAACCAGGCGATGAGCGCTCCGCCGCGGAGGACGAACCGGCCTCCGCTGCCCGAATCCCAGGCGTCCGTTTCCGACAACTGCCTGAAGCCTGCCTTCTCCAGCCGCTCGGCCGCATTGGCCACGGCGTGGTACGGCGACGGACTGGCCGTCAAAAAGGTCATCAGATCGTCGGTGTGGCCGCGGTCGAAGCGGGCGGGAGAGCTCATGTGGTTCACCTTAACGACGGTCGTGTTCGCCATGGTCGGGCTGCGGCGGATGGTCGGAACGCCGGGGCGCGGGCTGGGTGGTCCGCGGTCCCGGCGGTTTCAGCCCGGTGGGCGCTCGAATCGGCGCTGCAACTGCCTGCGCTCGCCCCGGCGGATGCGCGGGAGCATTTCCGGGGCCGTAGCGGAGCGCTGCGCGCGTCTCTTGCGTCCGGCGCAGAAGATACAGGCCTCGCCGGGCGGCGCGTCCGGATCGATGGGCGCGCCGGGGTGCTCCGAACAGCCGGAGGCGTTCCGCGGCCGGGACAGTTCGCGGGCCACGATGAACGCCCGGTGGAGATCGTCCGCGATCCGCACGAACTCCTCGGCGGGGGAGGAGAAGCCCAGGTGGAAGCGGCGGTCCTCGACGGTACGGAGGTGATCGCGCAGGGCCTGGAGGGTGTACGGGGGGTCTGGTACGGGATAGCCGAGTCGGCGCTGCTCCCCGGCGGGCGGGGCGGCGGACGGCCGGGCGCTGCGGACGCCCTGCGCCCGCAGTCCGAGGCGGCGCCGGTCGTTGCAGATCAGGCAGCGCCCCCAGCCGTCGGGCGCCTCGGGGTCGAGGGCGCCGTTGGGGTGTTCGGGGCAGCCGGTGTAGCTCTTGGCGGGGGCGAGCCCGGCGGCGGTCT
This sequence comes from Streptomyces sp. NPDC006430, assembly GCF_040612395.1. Lineage (NCBI taxonomy): Bacteria > Bacillati > Actinomycetota > Actinomycetes > Kitasatosporales > Streptomycetaceae > Streptomyces > Streptomyces sp. NPDC006430. Next base: position 78,400 of record NZ_JBEXQA010000012.1, on the reverse strand, counting down.
GGAAGGCGGTGTAGAGGGCGTCGGCGACGGCCTCGTACTCCGCGGGGTGGGCGCCGTCGTACAGCTCACGCAGGTGGTCGCCGAGGCTGCCCAGGGCAGCCTGCAGCTCCTTGAGGGCGTACGGCCGCCCGGTCGGGACGGAGTACCCCCTGCTGTTGCCGTGCTGCTCTGCTGGACTCATGTCTACGAGCGTCCCACGAACGACCGACATCCCGGGAATCCGCAGGCCGGGCCGGGTGCTCGCCGCGCCGGGGGCGGCCCGCGCCGGGTGCTCGCCGCGCCGGGGGCGGCCCGCCCCGGACCCGGAGCGCGCCGGGATCGGCCGGGCCCGCACATGCCGGCGGCCGGACCTCCCCGTACGGAGGTCCGGCCGCTGTGCGTACCCGGTTGGGGCGCCCCTGGCCCCCTCGGCCCCTGGAGCCGGGGAGCCTGGGAGCCCCCGAGAGGCCTAGAAGGCGGCCTCGTCGAGCTCCATCAGGGAGTTGTCGACGGCCTCGGCCAGCGAGCGGGCGACCGAGACGTTCGGCAGGACCTGCGACGCGAAGAACTTCGCGGCAGCGATCTTGCCGGTGTAGAAGGGGACGTCCTTCGCGGAAGCCGTCGCCAGCTTCTCGGCGGCCACGGCAGCGCCCTTGAGCAGCAGGTATCCGACGACCACGTCGCCGGAGGCCATGAGCAGGCGGGTGGTGTTCTGGCCGACCTTGTAGATGTTCTTGACGTCCTCGCCGGTGGCGGTGAGGTCGACGATCATCTGGCCGACGATGGCCTCCAGGTCCACGGCGGCCTTGGCGAGCGCGTCGCGGGCGCCGGCCAGCTCCTCGCCGCCGACGGCCTCCGCCAGGAACTTCTTGATCGTCTCGGAGAGGACGTTCAGCGAGGCACCCTGGTCGCGGACGATCTTCCGGAAGAAGAAGTCCTGGCCCTGGATCGCCGTGGTGCCCTCGTAGAGGGTGTCGATCTTGGCGTCCCGGATGTACTGCTCGATCGGGTACTCCTGCAGGTAGCCGGAGCCGCCGAAGGTCTGCAGGGACTGCGCGAGCTGCTCGTACGACTTCTCCGAGCCGTAGCCCTTCACGATCGGCAGGAGCAGGTCGTTCAGGCCGATCTCGGCGGAGGCGTCCTCGCCCGCGGCCTGCTTGACCTGGATCGTGTCCTGGACGGAGGCGGTGTACAGGACCAGGGCGCGCATGCCCTCGGCGTACGCCTTCTGCGTCATCAGCGAGCGGCGCACGTCGGGGTGGTGCGTGATGGTGACCTTGGGCGCGGTCTTGTCCATGAAGTTCGCGAGGTCCGGACCCTGCACGCGCTCCTTGGCGTACTCCAGCGCGTTCAGGTAGCCCGTCGAGAGCGTCGCGATGGCCTTCGTGCCGACCATCATGCGGGCGAACTCGATGATCATGAACATCTGGCGGATGCCGTCGTGCTTGTCGCCGATCAGCCAGCCCTTGGCGGGGTGCTGGTCGCCGAAGGTCATCTCGCACGTGTTGGAGGCCTTGAGGCCCATCTTGTGCTCGACGTTCGTCGCGTAGACGCCGTTGCGCTCGCCCAGCTCGCCGGTCTCCCAGTCGAAGTGGAACTTCGGGACCAGGAAGAGGGACAGGCCCTTGGTGCCCGGGCCGTGGCCCTCGGGGCGGGCGAGGACGTAGTGGAGGATGTTCTCCTCCATGTCGTGCTCACCGGACGTGATGAAGCGCTTGACGCCCTCGATGTGCCAGGAGCCGTCCTCCTGCTGCACGGCCTTGGTGCGGCCGGCGCCCACGTCCGAGCCGGCGTCCGGCTCGGTGAGGACCATGGTGGAGCCCCAGCGCTTCTCGACGGCTATCTGGGCGACCTTCTTCTGCGCCTCGTTGCCCTCTTCGAAGAGGATGCCGGCGAACGCCGGGCCGGAGGAGTACATCCAGATGGCCGGGTTCGAGCCGAGCAGCAGCTCCGCGTAGGCCCAGATCAGGGAGCGGGGCGAGGTGGTGCCGCCGATCTCCTCGGGCAGGCCCAGGCGCCAGTACTCGGAGTCCATGAAGGCTTCGTAGCTCTTCTTGAACGAGGCCGGAACCGGCGCGGTGTTGGTGGCAGGGTCGAAGACCGGCGGGTTGCGGTCGGCGTCCGCGAAGGACTCGGCCAGCTCGTTCTCGGCGAGGCGGGTGAGCTCCGACAGGATGCTCTTGGCGGTCTCGGTGTCCATCTCACCGAACGGGCCGGTGCCGTACAGCTTGTCGCGGCCGAGCACCTCGAAGAGGTTGAACTCGATGTCGCGGAGATTCGACTTGTAGTGCCCCATGGCGACGGCTCCGTTAAGGCTCGGGGAGACAGGTTCCTCGTACATACCAATCGGTAACGTCATGATGCTACCCGTCGGTAATAACGGCAACCCTCCTGTGTCGACTGTGACCAGGGTCAAAGCTCGCACCAGACGGTCTTGCCGTCTGGGCCGCGGCTGACCCCCCACCGCACGGCCACCGCGTCGAGCAGGGCCAGCCCCCGCCCGGACTCGTCGCCGTCGCCCGCCTGCCGCAGTACGGGCCACACCCGCGGATCGGGATCGGTGAGCTCGACCCGCGTACGGGTTGCCCTTCCGGTGATCCGCAGGGTGACGGGCGTGCCTTCGCCTAGGTGGGTGATCACGTTGGTCAGCAGCTCGCTGACGCAGAGCTCAGCGTCGGGACAGACCGAACCGAGGTGCTCGCGCACGGCGTGACGCACCTCGGGCACCGCCTTCGCCATGGCGAGCAGCCCCACGGTGAACGGCCTCACCGCGCGGCCCTGACCTGCCCCTGGAGGGCGGCGGCCAGGCGGTGGGCGGTGTCGATGTTGCAGTTGCCGAGGGCAAGGAGGGGAGGGGTCTGGTACGCGCTCGCATAGGAGGGGAGGTGCAGGTCGAGGGAGGGGAGTGTGATGCCGTGCGCGGCGAGGGCGGCGCGGAGCTCCGTCAGGGCCTTGATCGCCTCACGGTCGGCGGCGTGGTCACTCATGGGGGGATTCCGTTCCTGTGCGATGCGCGATGTGCGGACTGACTGTGACGAACTGCTCACAGCCTGGCGCGGCCCGGCGTAGCGTGGGAAGGGTTTCTAGTCCACGGCGCGAGGTGTGGAAAGGGCGGGCGATAGTGGCCCCACCGAAGGACATTGACGGCTCGGCGAGCGTCCCGGCCTTTTACGGCAAGGAACTGCGCTGGAAGCGGGAGGCGGCGGGCCGCACGCTTCAACAGACGGTGGAGGGCTGCTTCTACGGCGTCAGCTACCTGAGCGAGATCGAGCGAGGTCAGCGGCGCATGCCGATGGATCTGGCGCGGCATGTGGATCAGGTGCTGCGGACGGATGGGTTCTTCGCGCGGCGCTGCGAGGACGTCCGGAAGGCGAAGCAGGGTGCACATGCTTCGTACTTCGCGCCGATCGCAGAGGCGGAGACGCGGGCGCGGACCATCGAGGAGTGGTGCAACGCGCTCATCCCCGGGCTGCTTCAGACCGAGGCATACGCGCGGACGGTTGTCCGCGCGACACATCCACTGGACCTCCCGGAGGAAGTCGACGCGAAGATCGGCGCGAGGTTGCAGCGCGCAGGCCTCTTCGATGACCCTAAGAAACCGGAGTACTGGGTCATCCTGCACGAGTCGCTGGTGCGCCACCCGCTCCTCCCGGCTTCGGGGATGGCCGACCAGCTGGACCGGATCGCTACCTTGGCTAGGCGCGGCCGGATCGTTCCACAGATCCTTCCGTGGAACGCGCCGACCCGACCCTTCATGACCCTGACGCTGAAGTTCATGGAGTTCGATGACGAACCGGCGCTGATGTATACGGAGGGGCCGTACCACGGCCAGACCGTCGACGATCCGGCCCTCGTGAGGCATTACCGCAAGGCATACGATCGGCTCAGGGCCGCTGCGTTGCCCCCGGACGCGTCCCTCTCGTTGATCGAAGAAGCGGCAGAGGACTATCGAAATGGCAAGCAACGGAGTTGACTTGAGCACGGCCCGCTGGCGCAAGAGCAGCTACAGCAACGCAAGCGGCGGTGACTGCGTCGAGGTGGCTGAGGCCTTCCCCGGTGCCGCCCGCTGGCGCAAGAGCAGCCACAGCAACGGCGATGGCGGGGACTGCGTCGAGGTCGCGGACGGCCTGGTCGGGATCGTTCCCGTCCGGGACTCGAAGAGGCCGCACGCGCCCGCAGTGATCGTCACGGCCGGTGCGTGGGTGCCGTTCGTGCGGGCGCTGAAGGCGGGGAAACTGTCCGGCTGACGCCCGCCGCTGGACAGCAGTGGCCGGTACCGGCCGGTACGGCTTCGGCCGCTCGGTAGGCTGGCGCCCATGTACGGCTACGACCAGAACCCGGGTGCCCAGCAGCAGTATGCGCAGCAGCCCCCGCAGGGCTACGCGCAGCAGGCGCCGCCGCTGTACCCGGAGCCGTCCCCGCCGTCGCTCGCGGACGCCGTACGGGCCTTCACCACCGGGTCGCTGTCCGCCGAGGACTTCCAGCAGATCTTCGCCACCTCGAAGGTCTACTGCCCGCGCGGCGAGACCCCGGGCTTTCTGGCGCTGCACAACACGCAGCAGCCGGTGATCCCGATGTTCACCACGCTCAAGGAGCTCCGACGGTACGCCGGCAAGGAGTCCAAGTACTTCGTGATCACGGGCGCCGAGGTGATCGACCTGCTGCCGACCGGGTACGGCTTCGTCCTCGACATGGAGGGCGATCACCGGATGGTCTTCGACGCGAAGGCCGTCGAGCAGATGGTCGACTTCGCGATGCGCCGCATGTACGGCTAGATGATCGATCCCAAGGGGTCAGTGATCGTAGGCGGTCAGTGGCCGTAGAACGGGCTTACCGGTGTGGTCGTTGTGCCAGATCGCGGCGGTGAGCGCGAGGATGCGCTGCATGACGTGGGCGACGACACCGACGGGTGTGCGTCCTCGGTGCTGTTCGAGATCGAGTTGGCCCTTGAAGGTCTCGTTGACCGACTCGATGACCTGCCGCAGGGGTTTGAGTAGGGGTGCTCCGGGCCGTTCCGGTTCGCTTTTGCAGAAAGGATCGTGGCATGTCCAGCGACCGCCTGATGCGCATCCACAGCGCCGAGTTCCAGGCCATGGCCGAGAGGGTCCTGCGGGTCACCGAGCTCACCTCCCGCCTGAACGTCCTGCCTTTCGACGACGAAGCGGGCAAGGCGGAACTGTTCGAACAGATCCTTGGCAAGCCACTGCCGCCGAGAGTCACGATCTATCCGCCCTTCTACACGGACCACGGCCTGAACCTCGACCTCGCCGAGCGCGTCTTCATCAACCAGAACTGCACGTTTCTGGACTATGCCGGCATCCGACTCGGCGAGCGCGTGATGATCGGACCGAAGGTCACGTTCATCACCAGCGGCCACCCGGTTGATCCCGAGGAGCGGCGGTTGTACCTGACCGGCGCACCCATCGATGTGGCGGAGAACGTGTGGATCGGTGCCGGTGCCACGATCCTGCCCGGCGTCAGCATTGGCCGTGACGCCGTGGTTGCCGCTGGCGCGGTCGTAGCCGATGACGTTCCGCCGGCCAGCTTGGTGACTGGGAGCAAGGCAGCTGTGCACCGAAAGTGGTGACGGTTTCTTCGGGCCGGTTTCGTGGCCGCGGGCCCCGGGGGAATTCCCCCGGGGCCCGTTCTGTTCTGCGGGGTGTGGCAGAAAGTTCGAGTTTCAACTAAACTCGACGCAGAAGGAGGTTCCGACCATGCCTGCAGTGACTGTGGAGAACCCGTTGACGCTTCCCCGCGTCGCCGAGCCCGCCCAGGAGACCGCCGCCCGCAAGGTGCTGGCCGTCACGACCGCTCCCAGTGGGTTCGAGGGCGAGGGGTTCCCGGTGCGCCGCGCGTTCGCCGGGATCAACTACCAGTACCTCGACCCGTTCATCATGATGGACCAGATGGGGGAGGTGGAGTACGCGCCGGGCGAGCCCAAGGGCACTCCCTGGCACCCGCACCGCGGCTTCGAGACCGTCACGTACCTGATCGACGGAACCTTCGTCCACCAGGACAGCAACGGTGGCGGCGGAGTCATCAACGGCGGCGACACCCAGTGGATGACCGCCGGTTCCGGGCTCCTGCACATCGAGGCCCCGCCGGAGTCCCTCGTCGTCAGCGGCGGGCTCTTCCACGGCCTCCAGCTGTGGGTGAACCTCCCGGCCTCCGACAAGATGATGCCCCCGCGCTACCAGGACATCGGTGGCGGCCAGGTCCAGCTGCTGTCCACCCCCGACGGCGGCGCCCTGCTCCGCGTGATCGCCGGCGAGCTGGACGGCCACGCCGGCCCCGGCATCACCCACACCCCGATCACGATGATCCATGCGACCGTCACCCCGGGCGCGCAGCTCACCCTGCCGTGGCGCGAGGACTTCAACGCCCTCGCGTACGTCATGGCCGGCCGCGGCAGCGTCGGCACCGACCGGCGGCCCGTCCACACCGGGCAGACGGCGGTCTTCGGCGAGGGTGGCTCGCTCACGGTGCGGGCGGACGAGTCCCAGGACTCGAACGCCCCGGACCTGGAGGTCGTCCTCCTCGGCGGGCGCCCGATCAGGGAGCCGATGGCGCACTACGGGCCGTTCGTCATGAACAGCCGGCACGAGCTCCAGCAGGCGTTCGACGACTTCCAGGCGGGCCGGCTGGGGACCATCCCCACCACGGCCCGGGGCACCACCTCGGCAGAGCAGCACTCCTGACTGCTAACGGCGCCGGGCCTCCGCCGGCTCAGTACGGGGAGGCCCGCCACGCCGGAGACGGCCCGGCCAGGACCCCGGTGATCCGTCCGCTCCACGGCGCCACGGCGACGGTGAGCGGCGACGTCACCGGGGTCCGGTCCGGAAAGCCCCGCTACTCCGGCTCCTCGCGTTCCTCGGGGCGCTCGGGGAGCTCAGGGCGCTCGGCCGCGTAGCGCCCCCGGAGCTCGGACACCACGCCGAACGCTGCCGCGGTCACCGGTACGGCCAGCAGCATCCCCAGGATTCCGGCGACGCTCGCGCCGGCCGTGATGGCGAGCAAGACCATGGCAGGGTGCATCTGCACCGTCCGGCTCTGCACGACGGGCTGCAGGACGTGCCCCTCCAGCAGCTGTACGGCGAGCACCACGCCCACCGCCCACAGTCCGATGACCCAGCCCCGTTCGGCGAAGGCGACCAGGACGGCCACCGCGCCGGAGATGAAGGCGCCCAGGTAGGGGATGTACGCGCCGACGAACACCAGGGCACCGAGCCCCACGGCACCGGGGACGCGGAGTACCAGCAGGCCGATCGTGATGCAGACGGCGTCGATCAGGGCGATGAAGGTGGTGCCGCGCATGAAGCCCTGCACGGCCTCGAAGGCGCGGCGGGCCATGGCCTCCACGGTGTCGCCGGTCGTGTGGGGCGCGAGTGAGCGCAGGGCCGCGGCGGTGCGGTCGGAGTCGCGCAGGAAGAAGAACATCAGCAGGAGGGCGAGGATCGCGGTCGCGATCATCTCGCCGACCACGCTGATGCCGGTGATGACGCCGGAGGCGGCCGTACCGCCGAACTTGGCCAGCAGCTCCTTGGCGTGGGCGGCCAGATCCTCCAGGGAGGTTCCGGCGGCCCCGAACTGCCCCGCGAGGTCCTGGCCGGCGCGCCTGAGGGAGCCCACGATCTGGTCGCCGGTGCTGATCAGGGCATGGACGACGATGTACGTCGCCCCGCCGAACACCGCGAGCACCGTGATGCAGGTGACCGCGGCGGCGAGGGAGCGATTGACCTTCATCCGTACCAGGCGGCGGTGCATCGGCCCGAGCAGGGCGGTGCCGAGCAGCGCCAGCAGGAGCGGTGTGACGGCTGTCTTGAAGGTGATGCACAGCCACACGCCGACTGCGAACACACCGGTGACGAGCAGGGCGACGATGCACCACGCCGCCAGTCGCCGGACCGGCAGGGGAAGCAGGGGAGTCAGCACGGCTGCATCCAACCACGCACACCGGTCCTCACCTTGTCGTGGGCCACGTCGACGGCGCGGAGTCCTCCTTCGACTGCTCGTGGAGCTCGAACCAGATCGACTTGCCCTCTCCGCGCGGGTCCACGCCCCAGGTGTCCGCCAGCATCTCCATCAGGAGGACGCCGCGGCCGCTGGACGCCATCAGGCCCGGATGCCGCTTGTGCGGAAGCTCGTCGCTCGCGTCCGCCACCTCGATGCGCAACCGCCGCGCCGCCAGCTCGCCCACCGCCTCCGCGACCAGCAGCGCGTCGCCGTCCGTATGCATGAGGACGTTCGTCAGCATTTCGGAGACCATGAGCACCGCCGAGTCCACCTGCTCCGCGTCCGCCCAGTCGTGCAGCAGCTCCCGGATCTGCTGGCGCGCGCCCGCGATCCGCTCCGGCTCCGCCTGTGCCACGGTCAGCACGGTACGGCGCATCGGGCGTGCCGCGTGCGTCGGCGGGGCGCCGCAGCCGCAGCCCGCGCCCTCCCGGCACAGCAGGACGACGGCTATGTCGTCCTCGCGCCGGTCGGCCAGCGGGCCGGTCGTGTGGTGCGAGGAGGGCCCGTGCACGGCCTGCACCAGCAGGTCGGCGAGTCTCTCCAGCCAGTCGGTGCCTTCGGTGCCGTCAGGCCCGTCGAACCCGTCGAACCCGTCGAACCCGTCGGACCGGGCCGTACGGGTCTCCGACTCCAAGACCGCCCGCAGTCGTGCCCAGCCGGTGTCCAGGTCGTGCCCGCCGGTCTCGATGAGCCCGTCGGTGCACAGCATCATCGTCTCGCCGGGCTGCAGCGTGAACTGCGTCGTCGGGTAGTCCGTGTCCGGGACGATGCCGAGCGGGAGGCCCCCGGCGGTCGGGCGCGTCAGTACGGTGCCGTCCGCCATCCGGATCGCCGGATCGGGGTGGCCGGCCCGGGCCACCTCCAGCAGTCCCGTCTCCGGATCGCACTCCACGTACAGGCAGGTCGCGAAGCGGGGGCTGTGGAGGTCGGAGTCCCCGTACGAGTCGGTGATGCCCGCCATGAAGCGGGAGGCGCGGGAGAGCACCGCATCGGGCCGGTGGCCCTCGGAGGCGTACGCGCGCACCGCGATCCGCAGTTGGCCCATCAGTCCGGCGGCCCGGACGTCGTGCCCCTGTACGTCGCCGATGACCAGCGCGAACCGGCCCGACGGCAGCGGGATCATGTCGTACCAGTCGCCGCCGACCTGGAGTCCGCCGCCCGTCGGAACGTACCGCGCGGCGATCTGCATGCCCGGGATCTCGGGGCCCAGGGTCGGCATCATCGACCGTTGCAGGTCCGTGGTGAGTTCCCGCTCGGATTCGGCCACTCCGGCGCGCTGGAGCGCCTGGGCCAGCATCCGGGCGACCGTCGTCAGGACGGACCGCTCGTCCGGCGAGAACGACACGGGGTGCTTGAACGCGGCCATCCAGGCGCCCATGGTCCGCCCGGCCACGATCAGGGGGAGGAAGGACCAGGAGACCCGGTCGAAACGCTGGGCCAGCGGCCAGGCGGCCGGAAAGCGTCGCTTGTAGTCCTCGGGGGACGGCAGGTAGATCGCCCGTCCGGTCCGTACGACCTCAGCAGCCGGATAGTCCGTCTCCAGCCGCATCTCCGTGAAGGGGCCCTCTTCCCCGGGGGCGTGTCCGTGGTGCCCGATGATCGACAGCTGGTCCCCGACCACACCGAAGACGGCCAGCCCGTCGGGGCTGAAACCGGGCATGGAGAGCGAGGCGGCGACGCGCAGCACCTCGGCCGTGGACCGGGCCTCGGCGAGCGCCCGCCCCGCGTCCAGTAGGAAGGCCTCGCGGGAGCGCCGCCAATCCCCCGTGATCGGGGTGTGCACGGCGGTGGTGCCCGGCTGCGGTTCGACGATCTCCTGGATGGTGCCGATCAGCTCGTAGTCGAAGCGGCCGTCGACGATGCGGTTCTCCAGGGGCCTGGACCGGCTGCGCACGGTCCGCAGGACCCGTCCGTCCTCGTCCATGATCCGGAGCCGGGCCTCGGCGAGGGTGTCTTCGGCCACCGCGAGGTTGATGATGCCGTTGATCTCGTTCCAGTCCACCGGGTGGAACCGGGACCGTACGGCGACCTCCGGCAGTACGGCGGGCTCCGCGGGCAGCCCGAGGAGCCGGGCGGCCTCGCTGTCGAGGCTGACCGTTCCGGAGGCGTTGTCCCAGCGCCACAACCCGGTCGCGATGGCAGCCAGGACGTCCTCGGTACGCACTCGATCATCTTTACAGGTCCTCGCACTGCCGTGCCTGTTCACGGGGGCCGGCGGGCGTGCCAGCACGGTCCCCGGCCCGGACGGTAACCTTGGGAGGGTTGAATCCACCCTGGTATCGCGAAGAACTGGATGACTGATGCATCGGTACAGGTCCCACACCTGCGGCGAGCTCCGCGCCTCTGACGTCAACGCCGACGTCCGGCTGAGCGGCTGGCTGCACAACCGTCGAGACCTGGGCGGCATCCTCTTCATCGATCTGCGCGACCACTACGGTCTCGTGCAGCTCGTTGCCCGTCCCGGTACCGCCGCGAACGAAGCGCTGAGCCACCTCACCAAGGAGACCGTCGTCCGCATCGACGGCAAGGTCGTCTCCCGCGGCACGGACAACGTGAACCCCGACCTGCCGACCGGCGAGATCGAGATCGAGGTCTCCGAGGTCGAGGTGCTGGGCGCGGCTGCCCCGCTGCCCTTCACCATCAACACCGAGGACGGGGTGAACGAGGAGCGGCGCCTGGAGTACCGCTTCCTCGACCTGCGCCGCGAGCGCATGCACCGCAACATCATGCTGCGCTCGGCGGTCATCGCCTCCATCCGCTCCAAGATGGTGGCCCTCGGCTTCAACGAGATGGCGACCCCGATCCTCACCGCGACCTCCCCCGAGGGCGCCCGCGACTTCGTCGTCCCGTCCCGCCTGAACCCGGGCAAGTTCTACGCCCTGCCGCAGGCCCCGCAGCAGTTCAAGCAGCTGCTGATGATCTCGGGCTTCGACCGGTACTTCCAGATCGCGCCGTGCTTCCGCGACGAGGACGCCCGCGCCGACCGCTCGCCGGGCGAGTTCTACCAGCTCGACGTCGAGATGTCGTTCGTCGAGCAGGAGGACGTCTTCCAGCCGATCGAGACGCTCATGACCGAGCTCTTCGAGGAGTTCGGCAACGGCCGCCACGTCACCTCCCCCTTCCCGCGCATCCCGTTCCGCGAGGCGATGCTGAAGTACGGCAACGACAAGCCCGACCTGCGCGCGAAGCTGGAGCTCGTCGACATCACCGACGTCTTCGAGGGCTCGGAGTTCAAGGCCTTCGCCGGCCAGCACGTCCGCGCCCTGGCCGTCCCGGACACCGCCGCGCAGCCGCGCAAGTTCTTCGACGGCCTGGGCGAGTACGCGATCTCGCTGGGCGCCAAGGGCCTGGCCTGGGTTCGCGTGGGTGAGGACGGTTCGCTCACGGGCCCGATCGCCAAGTTCCTCACCGAGGAGAACGTCAAGGTCCTCACCGAGCGCCTGAGCCTGGTCCCCGGCCACGCCGTGTTCTTCGGCGCGGGCCAGTTCGACGACGTCTCCAAGATCATGGGCCCGGTCCGGGTCGAGGCCGCCAAGCGTGCGGGCCAGTTCGAGGAGAACGTCTTCCGCTTCTGCTGGATCGTCGACTTCCCGATGTACGAGGCGGACGAGGAGACCGGCAAGATCGACTTCTCGCACAACCCCTTCTCCATGCCGCAGGGCGGCATGAAGGACCTTGAGGAGAAGGACCCGCTCGACATCCTGGCCTGGCAGTACGACATCGTCTGCAACGGCATCGAGCTGTCCTCCGGTGCCATCCGCAACCACGAGCCCGAGGTCATGCTGAAGGCCTTCGAGATCGCCGGTTACGAGGCCGAGACCGTCGAGCGCGAGTTCGCCGGCATGCTGCGCGCCTTCCGCCTCGGCGCCCCGCCGCACGGCGGCATCGCCCCGGGCGTGGACCGCATCGTGATGCTGCTGGCCGACGAGCCGAACATCCGCGAGACCATCGCCTTCCCGCTGAACGGCAACGCCCAGGACCTGATGATGGGCGCGCCGACGGTCCTGGAGGAGTCCCGCCTGCGCGAGCTGAACATCGCGCTGCGCAAGCCGGTGGAGGCGAAGCCGGTGGACGCCAAGCCGATCGCGGAGGCCGTCCACCCGGACGCCGCGCGGTAAAGCTCTGCGGTAAAGCTCCGCGCTAAGGCCTCTGCTCGCTGCGGCGGCCCGACGCAGCCGAAGGGCCCGGGATCCTCCTCTTGGATCTCGGGCCCTTCGGCGTGTGGTGCGGTGTCCGCCACCGGCTGCTAGAAGCGGTCGAGGACGCCCTTGAACAGGGCGGCCGACGTCAGCTCGCGGGGGGCCGGGCCTGCGTGGAAGAAGCCGGCGTTCTCGGCGTCCAACTTGCGCAGGAAGTCGAAGGCCTTGGCGTCGTGGTCACCGAAGGCGACGAACTGCCAGTGGACCTCCGGTGCGCAGGCCGCGGCGTCCGCCAGGGCCTGCTTCGCGGGCTGACGGTTGTCGGGGGCACCGTCCGTCTGGAACACGACGAGGGCACGGCCCTCGTTGCCGTCCTTCCGGTACTGCTCCAGAACCTGCTCCACGGCGCGGTGGTAGCTGGTGCGGCCCATGTGCCCGAGTTCGGCGTGGCGGGCCTCGACCCAGGTGCCGTCGTGGGCGTCAAGGGTCAGATCGGCGGTGCCGTCCACGTCCGTGGAGAAGAACACGGTGTGCACGGTCGCCCGGTCGTCGAGGTGCGCGGCGAGCGCGAGGGCGTGGTCGGCGAGGTGCTGGGCGCTGCCGTCCTTGTAGAACGGCCGCATGGAGCCGGACCGGTCCAGCACCAGGTACACCTTGGCCCGCGCGCCGGCCTGCCCCTTGCCCCGCAGGACCTGCCCGGCGGCCTTGTAGGCCCCGGCGAGCCCGGGCGCTCGCCGCTTCACGGCGGCGAGCGCATGGGCGGGCCCCTCGACCGGCTCGGCCTCGGCCTCGGCCTCGACGGCCACGGGGGCCGTGTCGTCCGCCACCACGGCCTCGGCGGCCGGTGCCTGCGCCTCGGCTGCGGGCTCCGCCGCGATGGCTCCGGTCTCCGCAGCCTCCGGCGCCGCCTCGACGACCGCAGCCTCCAGCTCGGCCGGCGCGGCCTCTTCCACGGCCTCCGGCTCGGCTTCGGCCTGCGTCTCGGCCTGCGTCTCGGCCTTCGGCTCTGCCTGGGCGGCGTCGGCCTGCACCGTTTCCGGCTCGGGCGCGGGCTCGGCGGCGGCCTCGGCCTCCACCGCGGGGGCCGTGTCGTCTGCCGCCTCGGCCTCGGTGGCCGGTGCTTGTGCCTCGGCCGGCGTGGGCTCGGCGGCCTCGGCCTCTGGCTCTGCCTGGGCGGCCTCGGCCTGCACCGTTTCCGGCTCGGGCGCGGGCTCGATGCTGACCTCGGCCTCGGTGGCCGGTGTCTGCGCCTCGGCTGCGGGCTCCGCCGCGATGGCTCCGGTCTCCGCAGCCTCCGGCGCCGCCTCGACGACCGCAGCCTCCTGCTCGGCCGGCGCGGCCTCTTCCACGGCCTCCGGCTCGGCTTCGGCCTGCGTCTCGGCCGCGGGTTCGGTGGCGGCTTCGGCCTCGGTGGCCGGTGTCTGCGCCTCAGCCTCCGGCTCCGGCTGGGCGGCCTCGGCCTGCACCGTTTCCAGCTCGGGCGTGGGCACGGCGGCGGCCTCGGCCTCCACCGCGGTGGCTTCCGTTTCCGCGGTTACCTCGGCCTCGGCCTCGATGGCCGCGGGCTCCGTGAGGGGCTCGGCCTCGGTCGCGGGGGTCGTGTCGTCTGCCGCTACGGCCTCGGCTTCTGCCGGCTCCGGCTGGGGGGCCGGTGCCTGCACCTCGGCCGGCTCGGCCTTGACGGCTGCGGCCTGCTCCGGCTCGGCCGCGGGCTCCGCGACGGGCTCGGTCTCGGCTGCGGAGCGGTCCGGCTCCGGCTGGCTTTGCGGTGATACGGGGCGGCGCGCCTCGGGGACCGTCGGGTCCGGGGTCGTCGCAGTGAGGAGGGTGCCCGGCTCGCGGTCGCGAGGAGCGGACTGAGGGGGAACCGTCGGATTGTCGAAGGACGCCGCGACCAGTTCGGCCGCCACGTCCAGGGGGGTCCGTTCCGCCTGGCTCGGGACGGTTGCCGAAGTGGCGTCCGTCGTCTCCGGAACCGGCTCGGCAGACCGTCCGAACACCTTGCGCAACAAGCTCCGAATACCCATGGGCCAGGCCTTTCGCATGAGTGCGTGCGTCATTTGTCCGTGCTGCGCGGTTGATCCCTGCCCAGAGTGGACACGTAAGGTTATCGGCCCCTTGGCTGGAACTTCGGCAGGGGCGCCCTTCGTGGCGCCCGGCCCGCACAGCACACACCCCGCCCCGGCGAACTCCCGCACCGACGTGCCGGGTTCACCGGGTGTTCATTCTGCCGCCGCCGCATCGGCGCAACCCGCGCCTAGCGTCGCGGCTGGATCCGACCGACAGGCTGTCGGCGCCCGTGCATCTACGGAGGACACTCGTGCGCAAGCTTCTGCCGCTCATAAGCAACCCGCATGGGGGCGGCCGTTCCGCCCTCACCTGCCGCTACCGCTGTGGCGACGCCTGCTTCCACGAGGTGCCGAACACCAGCGACAACGAGTACGTCGGCGACGTCATCGCCCGCGCCTACTCGCGCCGCTCGATGCTGCGCTCCGCCGCCGTCGTCACGGTCGCCTCCGCTGCCGGCACCGCCCTCACCCTCAGCGGCAGCGGTTCCCGGGCCACCGCTGCGCCTGCCGCTGACGCCCAGGGTGCTGCGGCCGGCGGCGGCGATGCCGCGGGCGCACGCGGTCTGCGCTTCAAGCCCGTCGCGCCGAACACCGACGACCGGGTCACCGTCCCCGTGGGCTACGAGCAGAACGTGGTCATCCGTTGGGGTGACCCCATCGTCAAGGGCGCCCCGGCGTTCAATTCGGACAAGCAGACTGCCGCCGCCCAGGCCGGTCAGTTCGGGTACAACAACGACTTCCTGTCCCTGCTCCCGCTCGGCAGCGGCTACGAGCGTCAGCAGCTCCTCGTGGCGAACCACGAGTACACCGATGAGAACCTCATGTTCAAGGGTTACGACCCGGCGAACCCGACCCGCGAGCAGGTCGAGATCGCCTGGGCCGCGCACGGACTCGGTGTCGTCGTCGTCCAGGAGGACCACCGCAGCGGCAAGCTGACCGCGGTGAGCCGCCACCAGCTCAACCGCCGCCTCACCGCGACCAGCGAGTTCAAGCTCACCGGCCCGGTTGCCGGGAGCGCCCTGGTGAAGACCTCCGCCGACGCGACCGGTACCAAGGTCCTCGGTACGCTCAACAACTGCTCGGGCGGCACCACTCCATGGGGCACCACGCTGCACGGCGAGGAGAACTTCAACCAGTACTTCGCCAACGCGGGCCAGGTCACCGACCCCGTACAGGCCGCCCGCCTGAAGCGCTACGGCGTGACCGCCGGCGCTACCGAGCGCAAGTGGGAGCGGTTCGACAAGCGCTTCGACGTGCTCCAGGAGCCCAACGAGCCGCACCGCTTCGGCTGGGTCGTCGAGCTCGACCCGTACGACCCGCACTCCACCCCGCGCAAGCACACCGCGC
Organism: Streptomyces sp. NPDC006430; assembly: GCF_040612395.1. NCBI lineage: Bacteria > Bacillati > Actinomycetota > Actinomycetes > Kitasatosporales > Streptomycetaceae > Streptomyces > Streptomyces sp. NPDC006430. Next base: position 62,853 of record NZ_JBEXQA010000012.1, on the reverse strand, counting down.
TGGGCCGCTTCAAGCACGAGGGCGCGCAGCCCCGCCTCACCGAGGACGGCCGCCCGGTCGTCTACATGGGCGACGACGAGCGCTTCGACTACTTCTACAAGTTCGTCTCGTCGAAGCAGATGAAGAAGGGCAATTCGCGCGCGGCGAAGGAGCACAACCTCACGCTGCTCGACGAGGGCACCCTCTACGTCGCCAAGCTGACGGGTGACTCCCCGGCTGCCGAGATCGACGGCTCCGGCAAGCTCCCCTCGGACGGCCAGTTCGACGGTTCCGGCGTCTGGATCAAGCTGGTCACCGCCTCGCCGGCCGGAAACGTCTCGCACGTCGAGGGCATGACCGCCGAAGAGGTGTGCGTCTTCACCCGCCAGGCCGCCGACAAGGTGGGCGCCACCAAGATGGACCGCCCCGAGGACATCGAGCCCTCGCCCCGCACGGGTCGCGTCTACGTCGTGCTGACGAACAACACCGACCGCGGCAAGGCCGGCAAGGCCGGTGCGGACGAGGCGAACCCGCGCAACCTGAACAAGCACGGCCAGATCCTGGAACTCGCCGAGAACTTCGACGACCCGTCGGGCGACGGATTCGCCTGGCGCCTGTTCCTGGTCGCCGGTGACCCGAAGGACCCGGCGACCTTCTTCGCGGGCTTCCCGAAGGACAAGGTCAGCCCGATCTCCTGCCCGGACAACGTGACCTTCGACCCGCACGGCAACCTGTGGATCTCCACGGACGGCAACCAGCTCGGCTCCCACGACGGTCTGTTCGGTGTGGCGACCGCCGGTGAGCGCCGCGGTGAGTTGAAGCAGTTCCTCACGGTCCCGCGCGGTGCCGAGACCTGTGGCCCGCTGGTCCAGGACAAGCGCGTCCTGGTCGCCGTCCAGCACCCGGGCGAGATCGACGGTGCGACCGTCGAGAAGCCCGAGTCGGTGTGGCCCGACGGTGCCGGCAAGATCGTCCGTCCGGCGGTCGTGTCCGTCTGGCGCAAGGACGGCAAGAACATCGGCCTCTGACCACCTGCCGGAAACGGCCAGTGGGGCCGCTCAGATCCCCTGGTGGCGTAGGCGGGTCGCCGTCAGTGGTCCGGGGAGGCGATCGCGCGGGCCGCGGCGAGTTCCTGGCGTACCGGGGCCAGGACGGAGGCCCCGTTCTCGGCCCGAGGGGACGCCGGCCGCAGCTGGGCCGGTGTCCGGGCGCTGCGCACCCCCTCGGCCAGGGCATGTAGATCGGTGATGAGGCTCGCGACCTCCTCGGCGCGCGGGGCGTCGGCCCCGTGGTTGACCCGGACCCGGGCGGCCGTGGTCGCGTCCACGATCCGCTCGACGGCGACCACGAGCGGCCACCACGCGGCGGCCCGTGCCCCGGTCGGCGGCGGCTCGGTCAGCGCCCGCTGGAACTCGCTCCGCACGGCCGACAGGTCCCGGTAGATGCGCCGTCGGGCCTGGAGCCGGGCGGTCCGCGCGGCCCGCCGTCCGGCCTCCGTCTCGGGGTGTCCGCCGAAGGCCCGCTCCACGTACCGCGCCGCGTCGTCCACGGTGTCGGCGAGCCGGTCGCCGATCCGGCTGTGCCAGCTCTCGGGCCACAGCAGATAGCCGAAGACCAGGGTGATGGCGCAGCCGATGAGGCTGTCCAGCAGCCGGGGCCGGATCAGGTCGAAGCCCTGGTGGTTGAGGAGGTCCGAGAGCAGCAGGATCACCGGGGTGATCGCGGCCGTCTGGAAGGCGTACCCCTTGGCGGAGAACGCGGGGATCAGCGCGGCGAGCACCACCATCACCGGCACGTCCCACCAGCCGCGCGGCACCTCTGCGAGTACTGCGGCGGCGATGACCAGCCCGCCCGCCGTGCCCAGGGCGCGCAGCACGGCGCGCGAGAAGACCGAGCCGAAGTCGGGCTTCAGGACGAAGGTGACGGTCAGCGCGACCCAGTAGGACCGCTCGACGGGGATCAGGGAGACCAGCGATTGCGCGAGGCCGATGCACAGGGCGAGGCGCAGCCCGTACCGCCAGGAGGCCTCGGACAGCACCATCTCGCGCACGGCCCGCCGGGCCCGGACCGTCAGTGCGGCGGGCCGGCCCAGCCGGTCGTCGACGTTGTGCAGGTCGGGTTCGGCCAGGTACACGATGTTCGCGGCATGCCGGAGGGCCGCGTCCAGGGCCCGTTCGGCGGGGGTGTGCGGTGCGGGCAGTTCGAGTACGGGCTTCCCGGTGCGGGCCTGTTCGACGGCCCGTGCCAGTTCCCGTACGGCGGCGGCAACCTCGGGCGGTAGCGGTGTGCCGCGCAGGTGCACGGCGGGTGCGGCCTCCACCAGTGGGATCACCACGTTCAGCTGGGCGAGCATCCGCACGAGCGAGGGATTGCGGCCGTGCACCCGGGCGCGGCGGCCCAGAACCAGGTCGTAGGCCTGGTTCAAGGCGTGGGTGACCTGCTGGCGGCGCTCCTCGTAGTCCGGTCCGCCGGCGGCCTCCAGCGCGTCGGCGAGCGCCCGGTAGGTTGCCGCGACCGCGGTGCGTTCCGGTTGCCGCCCGCGCAGCGGCCAGCCCAGCAGGGTCAGGAGTAGGACGAACAGCCCGCCCACGCTGAGCAGCAGCGGGGCCGTCCACCAGGGCTGGGGGAGCGGCAGGCCGGCACCGACCACGGCATCGAGGAGGAGCAGCAGTCCGGAGACGGACGCGACCGAACCGATGGAGGAGATCATGCCGGACACGAGGGCGATCAGTGTGAGGACGCCGACGGCGAGCCAGCCGTGGCCGAAGACCAGGGTGCCCAGGGCGACGCCGATCGCACCGAAGAACTGCGGTACGGCGATGTTCAGGATGCGCATCCGGTAGGCGTCGGCGGTGTCCCCGATGACTCCGGACAGCGCGCCCATCGAGACGAGGGCCCCGTACTCGGGCTCGTCCAGTGCGAAGCCGACGGCGAGCGGGGTGGCCATCGCGATGCCCGCGCGCGCGGCGGCGGCCCAGGGGATCGGGGCGCTGCTCGGCCGCAACCCTTCGAGTAGCCAGGCGGGCGGCGCCAGCGGATGGTGCCGGGCTCGCCCGGACGGTATCTGGTTGGTGCGTTCGGTGCTCATTCCCGCTTCCGTGCGGCCGCGCGCGAATCGGTTCTTCGGTGCTGTTCCGGGTGCTTGCGTTCTTCTGGGTTCTTCTGGGGCGTTCTGCGTGGGTCGGTACCTTCCGAGCTTATGGGGTGCGGCGCAGTCGGCCCGTTAGCCAGGCGGCCAGCGCGGTGGTGAGCCCGATCGCCAGCACCACCCAGGCGGTGGTGCGCAGGAACGCGGTGAGGGCGTCGTACACCGCCGCGGCGGCCGGCCGGTCGATGTCGGCCGGCAGGTCGTCCAGGGTGAGGCGGCGGCAGACGGCCGTCAGGATCCACAGGAGTGCGGCGCCGCAGGCGATCCCCAGACCGGTGGCCACCACGGCGCGGCGGCGGCGGACGGCCACGGCGACCGCCGCCGCGGCGACCACCACGGTCACCAGGGGGAGCCAGATGCCCGCGATCTGCAGCATGCGGAAGCCCTTCCGGAGTGCGCCGAGGCCGTCGTACTCCATGACCTTCACCGAGACGTGGGTCACCGGGATGCGGTCGGCGAACGGCACCCCGTCGGAGACGAGTTCCCTCTTGATCTGCTCGATGACCGGCGCGAGGTCGATGGTGAGGGCATCGCCGTCGCCGGTGGTGAGCGCCTGGAGGAAAGCCGCGTGTGCGGCGCGGTTGGCCGCGTCCCAGGCGGTGCGGTAGGCGGGGGTCCCGGCGAAGGAGCGCAGGGCCTCATCGAGCAGGGCGTCGACCCCTCCCTGGAAGGGACCGGCGTCGATCTGTCCGGCGAGGGCGCGGCTGGTCTGGGTGATGACGACGCCCTGGACGGCCGGGTTCCCGGCCAGCGGGGACATGGCGGCGGTGTAGCGGTCGGCGTTGCCCAGCTCGCGGTCGGCCCAGTACGCAACGGCGCTCGCGGGCACGAGGACGACCACGAGCCCGATGAGTACCGCCGACAGGAAGGTGCGCACGTCACCAGGGAAAGCGGGGACGATGCGCGGCGCGAGCGGTGCTACTGCGGTCGGGTGGCGGGCGCCGCTCGCGGGCGGGCGCCCTGGGATCGAGATCGACCTCGGGGCCGTGCGGCCCGCTGATCCACTTGCCGGTCCGAGACGGCGGGTGTGCTCTGGATGATGGGAGAGAGGAGCCCCGCCATGGCACATGCGGCACCCACCGTTTCGAGGTGGCACCGGCCGGCGGCCGGCACGGAGAACCCGAGCAGGGGCCAGCTGATCCGGGCCTTGCTCCTGGGACTGGTCTACGGCGTCTGGGCGGCCTTCATCAAGCGCGACACGGGACCGGTCGATGCGGGCAACGTCTTCTACGGGATCCTGTGCGGTGTCCTCTTCGCCGCCATCATGTTCACCCTCGCTCAGGTCGGACCGCAGCTGATGCGGGAGGTGCACGCCACGGCGTACGGCGCGTTCGGCGGGGTCGCCGTGGGCTACCTGTACAGCTTGTCCGGCCACTCGATCCTGCGTTCGTGCTGGATAGGGCTGATCACCGGTATCGGCGTCGGGGTGGTGGCGTTCTACCGCTACTACACGCGCGAGGAGTGAGGCGGGAACCGGGCGAGGCGCCGACTCCTGAGGGAGCCGGCGCCTCGCCCTTCTCCGGAGATCAGTCCTCGGACGGGACCTCGGCGACGGATGTGGCGCACGCCCCGGTGGCCACGGAGGAGACCGGGCCGTCGTCGGGATCCGCCGGGCGGGACGGGGCCTTGGGAGCCGGCGGGCTGTAGCGGGTCACCTCGGCGCGGAGCATGGCGTTCAGGGCTGCGTACGGGTCGATGGGCATGCCGGAAACCTCACGGTGTTCGGGTGTGTGTGGGGGGATGCGCTGCTGCTCGGCCCGCTCAGCAGCGCAGGACCACACTCCGCACCGTCCACGCGGACGGCGCCGGCCAGACCGCCCCGTACGAGCCGGCGCGACGCACCGCCCGAGCGGCGTGTTCCACGTGAAACACCGGTCGCGACAGCTGCCGTACGCCCGGCAGTCCGCGCACGGCCAGGCGTACGGCCGCCCGCGCTGCGGGATCCGCGGCCGGATCCGACTCCCTCTCGGCTGGTGCTCCCGGCTCGTTCGGCATGCCGGAGCCCGTGCGCTCGACCGCGGCCGTCTCCGCAGCGACGGCCGCGGTGACGGCGGGACCGGCTGCGAACAGGCACAGCAACACCACACAGGCCGCTGAAAGGGCCCTGGCCACCGCCGTACGTGCCTGCCGCGTCCCGCTCATGCGAGGGGTCTGCCCCGCGATGCCGTCATGCTCCCCGCCCACCCCGCAGAAGCCCCCGACCGGGGTACCAAGACACCCCCCTCGGGCGACAGGAGACCGAACAGGGGCGCGTCATTCGCAGGGCGGTCGGGGCGGTCGGGCCAGTCGGGGCAGTTGGAGGACGTCGGGGTGTTTCGGCGGGCTCAGTCGGTGCGATGTTGCCCGGTCAGCCGGGCCAGGACGGTCGTTTCGCCGCTGATCAGCCGCAGTTGGGCCCGGCCCAACCGGTGCCCGCGACCGCTGACCCGGCCGGGCGAGACCCGATCGACGGTGAACACGGCGGTACGTCGGTCCGCGCGCGGGATCTCGATGGCCAGCCCCCGCCGCAGCTCGGGGAGACGCAGGTCGGCGGCCGTGACCACGGCCGTCCCGGCCGCACCCGGGGCCGGGCTGTCGGTGTCCCAGGTGACCTCTTCCCCGTCCTCGCCCAGCGGCAGATCGATCCCCAGGCTCGGAATGCGCAGCCGCAGCGGGCGGGCGGCCCGCAGCGGCGTGATGGCGGCGGCCCGTGCGGGACGGGCCCCCTTGCCGGGTACGTGCTGCCCGGCGTGCTCCAGCTGCTCGACGAGCCGGCGGTGGCCGGCCAGGCCCAGCGCGCGGGAGGGCAGCCGATCGGCGGCGGTGGCCGCGCTGGGTCGGGCGCCCTCGGTGTTCCGCAACATCCCTATGCCGGCGCCCAACAGAGCCACTGTCAGCACGCCGACCACCCACTTGGCGCGGGGCATGAATTCCTCCTGGTCCGATTCCCCGGCTCCGGTGGCCGAGGACCTGAGAGCAGTGGAACCCCTCGCTGCCCCCCGTAACGGTTACAACGCCGAGGACTGACGAAGCGTCACAGCCAGTCGGTACTTCGCAACCGGATGACCTCGCAGCTGGTGGCAGGTGCGTCGGCGATGTGCGGAGGCTACGCGGGCGATGTGCGGAGGTTCGCGGGGGATGCGGCCGGACGGGTGATGCGGCCGGCCCGCTACAGCCGCCGCGGCGGCTCGCCCGGATCGTTGAGGATCACCTCGGCCATCCCCACCAGCCGCCGGACGTACGGATAGGCCCCCGCTCCCGCCATCCCGTGCTCCAGCGAAGCCCACCGGTGCAGCCCCGGCAGGCACTGCACGATCAGTTCCCGTCGGTGGCGGTCCAGCCGCCCGCCGGCCGCCAGGTATGCGGCGATGTGGTCGCACAGCGCGCGGTCGAGGGCGGCGGGTTCGCCCTCGGTCGTCGCCGCAGCGGCCCCGGCCTGCACGCGCCAGAGCCGCGCGACCTCGTGCACGGCCGCCGCGTGCCCGTCGGGACCGGGCCACCGCGGCCCGCGAAAGTACGCAACGTCCGCGGCCGAGGGGCATCTGCGGTGCAGGGTCAGCTTTTCGGCGCGCCGCCGTTCGGCGAACGCGGCCCGTTCGGCGATTCCCGCCCTGCGGCTCGACTCGACTTTCGCCAGGGCCCGCAGCAGGGCGTCTCCGTCGCGGTCCAGGTCCCCGACGGTGCCGAGGTAGGACCAGGTCGCCTGGAAGCCGAAGGGCCGGAACAGCACGACGGCGCTGCGCAGCGCGCTTCGCCGGTGGGCGTGCGGCAGCGCCCCGTCCCGCACCCGTCGGGCGTGCACGGTGAAGCTCATGGCCCGACCCTATGAGGTCCGGAGGGGCCCAGGTCAGGTCCAGGTCAGGTCCAGGTCAGGCCCAGGTCAGGTCCGGATCCGGGCCGGATACGGGCTGGACGTGGCCCGGTTGCGCCGCGGAGGGGGCGCTCAGACCACCACGAACGCGACCGCCGCCGCCCCCATGAGGGCGGCGGCGAGGTGCACGGCCGGGTGGCCGTGGTTGCCGAACCAGAGATGGCGGGCCAGGCCGCCGAGGGCGGCCAGCGCCGTGATCACGCCGATCTGGGCCAGCAGCGTGGCGGCGGTGAAGGGGGCCAGGAGCAGCAGAACGGTGTTGAGCCAGAACGGGACCGCGCCCGTCCAGCCGCGCCATTCCCTGATCGCCGTCTGCATGGCCCACCGGCCCCCTCATCGTCAACTCGCGGGCTGTACAGCCTCCTTGGATGCGACGGCCGGGACAAGGGAGCGTTCGGCTAGAAAACCGAAGGCCAGGCCGAAAGTCGTCCACATCGCGGCCTGGATGGCCAGGGTCGCGAGGCGGAACTGCCAGATGAGGGCGGCGGGGAAGTCCGCCGGGACCTCGTTGATGCCGGGCAGGGACGCGTAGGCGACGGCGACCGCCGCGACGAAGCCGAGCGAGGCGACGACCGATGCGTTCCAGTTCCCGAGCCGGGGTGCCAGGCGCCGGCCCAGGATGAGTGCGCCCGCGGCCAGCAGTGCACTCAGCGCGATCATCAGGATGTAGAGGGTGGTCCTGCGGACGACGGTGTCGGGATCCCCGACGGCCGGAGGGTTGGAGGGGTACTTGAAGAACGGCACCAGGTTGAGGGTGACGAACAGCCCGCCCGCGACCAGCAGCGCCGTGGCCCGAGGGCCGAAGCGGCCGATGCGCCCCAGGGCGTAGCAGAAGACGAGTGCGGCGATGCCGCCGAGTGCGACCCCGTAGAGCAGGGTGCCGGTGCCGAGACCCGCCGTGGCCTGGAGGGCCCGGCTGACCGGGGCGGCCTCCTCGCCGTGGTCGTGGCCGGCGGAGGCCGCTTCCTCGATGGCGATGGCCGCGTCGATCCTTGATTCACCGAGGACGTACGCGACGAGGAAGGCGGCCACGCCTGCGAGCAGGCCGGCCACCATGCCCCGGACCAGGAGGACCCGGGGGGAGATGGGGTTCATGGTTCGGTTCTTCCGTTGCCGAGACGCAGATCAGTGGCAGGGGAAGCCGAGGAGGTGGCGACCGTCGTGCATCCACTCGTGGACGGTGTCGCCCTCGAAGAGCGCGGTGGCGCCCTGCTCGGCGCCGACGAGGTAGAGCAGGACCAGCATCAGGACGCCGACGAACAGGGCCCAGGGAGCGAGCGCGGAGAGCGAAATCGGGGCGACGGCAGGGGCCGTCGTGGGCACGGCGGAGTGAGCCATGGCAGAACCTCCAGAGGGAACACGCGTCCCGGTCAGTGGTGCTCGCGACGACGGTGGCGGGTCTGACTTGCCTCCCCCTCCGGGAGGATTCACAGTGGCGCGACCGTGCCGGATTCTCACCGGTTCTTCCGTCGTACCGTCGTCTTATTTGAGTTGTCGTCCGTGACCGTACCGCGTTTAGGCTCCCCTTATGAAGAGCGCCGTGGTACGAGTTCAGTTCGTGAGACGTCCGTTCGACGATGTCGCCCGGCAGATGCGCTTCAGTCACGGGGACCCCTGCCCGGGGTACGAGGGCCTGCGCGGCCCGGACGCCGGCCAGTGGGCGGGTCGGACGCTGGACGAGGTCTCCGCCGAAGATCCGGCAGCCGTGCAGCGATGGCTGACCGACCCCGACTACGCGCCGCCCGGTGGGGAGTCCGTCGCCGCGCTGATCGCCCGCGTCGGCGCGGCACTCGCCGGACTGGCCGCGGGCACGCACCGCGCCGTGGTGGAACAGGCCGTCGTACGGGCGGCCGTGGTGCACGCGCTGGAACTGCCCGCCGCCACGTTCTGGCGCCTCGACGTACGACCGGACACGGTGACCACCCTCACCGGACGGCTCGGGCGGTGGAACCTCCAGATCGGGCAGCAGGCGAGCGCGTGAGCCGGTTGCGGCACCAGACCCTCCGGACGTGACCGGGCAGCGGTACGCCCCCGACCGGCCCGGCCGGGCACCCGACCGGCCCGGCCGGTTAACGTCCTTGCGGGCATGGAGGATTGAGACGCGAGGACGGGACAGAGACATGAGCGAGACGGACACCCTGGCCCGACGCTTCGAGGAGCACCGCCCCCATCTGCGGGCCGTCGCCTACCGGATGCTGGGTTCGCTCAGCGAATCCGAGGACGCCGTGCAGGAGGCGTGGTTGAAGCTGAGCCGCTCGGACGTCAGCGCCGTGGAGAACCTGGGTGGTTGGCTGACCACGGTGGTCGGCCGGGTGTGCCTGGACATGCTGCGTTCGCGCACCACGCGGCGCGAGGAGCCGCTGTACGACGGGGAGGGCCTGGTCCGGCTGCCCGACCCGGTCGTCACCGGCCTGACCGGCATCGACCCCGAGTACGAGGTGCTCGTCGCCGACTCGGTCGGCATGGCCCTGTTGGTGGTCCTGGAGACCCTCGCTCCCGCCGAACGGCTCGCCTTCGTGCTGCACGACCTGTTCGCCGTCCCCTTCGACGAGATCGCCCCCGTCCTCGGCCGTACCGCCACCTCCACCCGGCAGCTCGCCAGCCGCGCCCGCCGTCGGGTCCAGGGCGCCGCGCCGACCCCCGACGCAGACCTGGTGCGTACCCGGGAGGTCGTCGACGCCTTCCTCGCCGCCTCGCGCGGCGGGGACCTCGAAGCGCTCCTGGACCTCCTCGATCCGGACGTTGTGGCGCGCTCCGACGGCGGTACGCTGCGCCCCGGCCTGGTCCGGCGCGGCGCTACCGCCGTCGCCTCGCAGGCCATGGCCTTCGCCCGGTTCGCCGCGGCGGCCCACCCGGTCCTCGTCAACGGCGTGCCCGGGGTGCTCTCCATGGCGGAGGGCGGGCCGCTGTCGGTGCTGGCGTTCACCGTCACGGACGGCAGGATCGTCGCGATCGACATCCTCGCCGACCCCGAGCGGCTGGCGAGGATCGACCTGGACGCGGTACTGGGCGGCTGACCCGCCCGCACGGTGGCGTACGGGGAGCGGTCCGCCCGCCGGGCCGGCCGCCCCGTACGCCCCACCGTCCACCTCCACCCCTCACGCCCTCCGGGCGCCAGCGAATCCTCGGTGGAGTGGGAAAACTTGCATTGATTCGAATATCAATAAGCCCGGTGATCGTCAGGATCTTCGCCCGAAGTCTGGTGCTTCCTCTTGCACTTCTTGTGTGGCTTCGGCAGGATCTGCTTCCTGTCCAGCCCCCCGTCGCGCGAACCGCCACCGGGTCGGCGCTGCAAGGGCCGGGAACGCCACCGCGATGCCGCCCGTATTCCGACGCGCTCGGCATCCCCGTTCCGTCCCCCACCCCCACCCGGCTCCGCCGCCCCCGCTTCCGCCTCCGCCCGCCACGACACACGGCCCGGGCGTCGCAGGCGACCGCCCGTGGCGTCGGCCCGCAGACTCCCTCCGGAAAGACGTGATCGTGAGCAAGCACTCGGATGCCGGAGGGAGTCTGCGGGCCGACGCGCTGGGCACGTTCGACTCCGTCGTCATGGCCGTGGCGGGCTGCGGGCCGGCCTACACCATCGCGGGCACCTTCCCCGCCCTGATAGCCGCCGTCGGAGTCGCCGGCCCGGCCGTGCTCCTCTACTGCGCGCTCCCCGTCATCGGCATCGCCCTCGCCTTCCGCCACCTGGGCCGCCTCGACCCGAACGCCGGTGCCTCGTACGCCTGGGTGGGCCGGTCCCTGCACCCCTTCCTCGGCTTCCTCAGCGGCTGGGCGCTCGTCGTCTCCGCCACCGTCTTCATGGCCTCCACCGCCCGGCCGGCCGGCGCCGCGACGCTGTCCCTCTTCGGCCTCGGGACGGCCGGCCACACCGCCCTGGCCACGATCGTCGGGGCGGGCTGGTTCCTGCTGATGGCCGGCGTGGTGATGTTCGGCGCCCGGATCAGTGCCCACGCCCAGACCGTCATCACCGGGACGCAGCTCGTGCTGCTGCTGGGCTTCGCCGTCGCCGCCATGTCGACGGACGGCAACGTGGCGGACTTCTCCCCCTCCTGGTTCGGCTTCGGCCACTTCGACGCCCAACACCACTTCGTGGGCGGGGCGTTGATCGCCGTCTTCGCCTACTGGGGCTGGGACGTGACGAGCAACCTCGGCGAGGAGACCCGGGGCGGACGCCGCGGCTCGGGATACGGCGGCGTGCTCGGCGTCCTGACCTGCTTCGCCCTGTTCGTCGTGTTCGCCCTCTCCGTCAACATCCTGGTCGGCACCGACGTCGTACGCCACAACCCCGACACCTTCCTCACCGTCCTCGGCGACGCGGTCTGGCCCGGCTGGGGCGGGCGGCTGCTCGTCCTCGCAGTGCTGCTCTCCACCGTCGCCACGCTGGAGACCTCCCTCATCCAGGCCACGCGCACCCTGTTCGCCATGGGCCGCGACCGCACCCTCCCCCCGGCGTTCGGCCGCATCCACCCCCGCTGGCAGACGCCGTGGACGGCCACCGTGGTGGTCGGGTGCGTGGCGCTCGCCGTCACCGTCGCGGTCAACCTGGGCCCTGGCCCGGACTCCGGCGCACGACTGCTCGCCGACGCGGTCAGCGGTGTCGGCCTGTTGATCTGCTTCTACTACAGCCTCGCCGCGTTCTCCGCCGTCACGGTCCACCGCAAGCAGCTGTTCAGGTCCGCCGGGAACCTGCTCCTGATGGGCCTCTGGCCCCTGAGCGGCGGACTGTTCATGCTGTGGATCTTCGTGCAGTCGGTGACCGAGCTGAACGCCCTCTCCCTCGGCATCGGACTCGGCACGCTCGCGCTGGGCGTTCTGCCGATGCTGAAGGCCCGGCACCCGGGCAGGTCGTACTTCCAGCCGGTCCGGCTTGACCCCGAACGCGCCCGGGCCGTGGACGACTCGTACGGCGTCGTGTCCCACGACGACCACTCCTCCCGGGCCGCCGCCGGTCAACCGGAGGAACTGCTCACCGACTTCTGATCCGACGCGCCGAGCAGAGAGGGTCCCGTCCTCATGGCCTGGAAACGCCGCCGCTCCACGGCAGCCCCGCAGTACGATCCGGCGTTCGGCGACAAGGCCCTGTCGGAAGCCTGCCAGGACGTCGCCGCCGGCCGGTGGCAGGGCCCGCGCGACCTCCTCGCGGCCGGTGCACCACGCGACTGGGACCGGCGCAGCCACCGGATCCGGCTGCTCGCCAACGCCGCGGCGAACCGGCGGGTCGTCGAGGCCTGGCAGGCCTCCGAACCCGACAGCCCCGACGCGGTCGTACTGCGCGCGGACGTCGAGGTGATGCGCATGTTTGCGATCGCCCGCGGCGGAACGATGCCGACCCACGACCGCCTCGACCAGACCGCCCGGATCTGCCTGCACGCCTCCCGGCTCGCCCCGGAGGACCCCCACCCCTGGGTCGCACTGGTGACCCTGGCCCGGTTGTACGAGGGCGGGCACGCGTCCATGGGGCAGTGGTGGCAGGAGCTCTGCGCCCGCGACCCGTACCACCGGGAGGCACACCACCAGGGGCTCCGCTACATGTCCGCCCGCTGGCACGGCTCGCACGGCCAGGCGTACAACTTCGCACGGGACCGCGCGGCCGCCGCACCCCTGGGCTCCGCCCTCGCGGTCCTTCCGCAGGTGGCCAGGGCTGAGCAGTTCCGCCACCGGTCGGAGACGGAGGGCAAGAACACCCTGGAACTCCTGCACCATTGGAGCGGTGACGCGGAACTGTGGGACCTGCGCACGACGATGGAGCGCTGGCTGGGTTCCCGTACGGTGCCGGGGGCGCAGGACGTGGCCGACCTCAACTACCTGGCCCACGGGCTGGTCCACGCCGACATGCTCGCCGAGGCGGCCACGGTCTTCGACCTCCTGGACGGCCGCGCAACCCGGGTGCCGTGGTCGTACACAGGTGATCCGGAGGACGAGTACACCCGATGGCGCACCCGCGTCCGCTGACCGTCGCCCGCTGACGGCCGTCCGCAGGCTCCTTGCCCGCGAATTCCGGCTCCCGGCCGGGGTCCCGCCCTGCGGTGGACACCAGGAGGAATCCGCCGGACGATGGAGGGACCTCGTACCAGGTGCTCCGTGCCTGCGTGTCGCGGCGTGCGGGCGGACGGGGGACGAGGATGCGGGGCCTTGGACGGCCACCGCTCGGGGCCCGGCGGGCCCGTATCCCAGAGGATCCGACACGTTTCTGCGCTGTGCAGCCGCGTGGCGTCCGCCCGCCGTGAACCGCGGATTCCCCTCCGCGGTTCTCCGCCCGGCCGCGATTTCTCCGAGGGAAGGACGAACAGTGAAACGACGCATTCGACTGGCCGTGCTGACACCTTTGGTCGTGTCGTCGCTGGCACTCGGGGCGGTGCCGCTCCTGACGGATTCCGCCCAGGCGGCAGCGCCTTCCATCACCTGCAGCGTGAAGAAGAGCCAGACCGCAGGCAAGTACGACATCCAGGTCAAGGGGGCCCAGCCCGGTGTGCGGGTGACCATCACCGGTGGCTCCGCGACCAGCAGGTTCACCTCCTCGGGCCTGGCCGATGACGCGGGCGAGTTCAACGACAGCGGCTTCATCCCGGTCGGCGTCGTGACGGCAGCGCAGCAGGGAACCAAGATCACGTGCGGCACGGTGAAGCAGGCCGAACAGCAAGACGCCCAGGCCCAGTACGCCGCGGGCTTCCGCAAGGGCCTCGCCGACACCAAGGCCGACTGCAAGAAGGAACCCCCGCTCCAGGGCGTCGCACCCCTGGACCCGAACTACGAGCGGGGCTACAACGCGGGCGCGCAGGCCGCACTGGACAAGTACTGCGCTGACTAGGGCGCCGCGTGACCGCCACAGCCACGAGAGCCCCGCACGCGCCGACCCACGCGCGGGCCGGGCAGGACGACGGCAGGGCCGGGTCGCTGACCTGGTCCTGCCGTCGTTGCCGTCGTCCCCAGCCGAGTGCGACCGGTACGGGCCTGCTTCGACGGGACGACGTCGGTCAGGGCGTCGCCGTCACCGGCGCGGCCTCCCAGGCGAACCCGTCCGGGTCGACGAACGACCCGGCATCGCTGCCCAGCACGAGCCGGTGTGCTCCGGTGCCGTCGTCGGGGACACCGAGGTCCTTGGCCAGGGCGCGGCGCCCGTACAACGCCAGCTTGACGGGGCCCGACCCCGCGGCGAACTCGACGTACTTGCGGCCGAAGCTCTTCGCCACGGCGAGGCCGTGGTCGACGTAGAACTGCTTGCTCGCCGTCACGTCCGCGGCGCCCAACAGGAGCACGAACTTCTCGATCTGCCCCGTGTCCGGGCCGGTGTCCTTCTTCGCCGACGTGGCGACCTTCCAGATCGTCCCGTCCGGGGCCCGTACGACGCCCCCGTACCCCCAGAACGACTTCGAGGCGGGCTTCAGCGGTGTGGCACCGGCGTCGAGGGCGGCGTCGACGAACGCGTTGACGGTGGCCGGCTGGGACACCGTGAGCGACATCGCGAACCCGCGGAAGCCGGACGTCGGTGCCTCCGAGGCCCGCAGGCGCACCTGGGTGGCCACACCGAAGGCGGTGTAGAAGCGGTGGGCAGCCGTGGGATCGGCCACTTCGAGCGTGACGGATGCGATGGAAGTCATGGCGATCACGCTAGGTGGGGCTGCGCCGCCGGTGCTTCTCGATTCCTGACCGGTCTGGTCACCTGCTTCGCCACGCACGAGGGCATCCCCTCCGCAGCGTCGGCCACCCGGCGCCGGTAGACGCTGGGGGGCATGCCGACCAGCTCGGTGAAGCGACTGCTGAACGTGCCCAGCGACGAGCAACCGACCGCGAAACAGACCTCGGTGACGCTGAGGTCGCCACGACGCAGCAGAGCCATCGCGCGCTCGATGCGCCGCGTCATCAGATAGGCGTACGGCGATTCGCCGTACGCCAGCCGGAACTGACGGCTGAGGTGCCCCGCCGACATGTTCGCGCCGCGGGCGAGCGCCTCGACGTCCAACGGCTGCTCGTACTCCCGGTCGATCCGGTCGCGAACCCGGCGCAGCCGCGCGAGGTCGCTCAGGCGCTGCGCCGCGTTGAGTGCGCTCATCAACGCAGGATGACACATGGGGAACTCCCTTCATCGAGGACCGCGTACCCCCCGGCCGCCCGCAGGGGCGGGCGACCGAAGTCGATCGCCGCACGTTTCAGCGGAGCTCTCGGATGCGGATCAGGTTGCCCGCGGGATCGCGGAAGGCGCAGTCGCGCACGCCGTACGGCTGCTCGGTCGGTTCCTGGACGACCTCGGCGTCCGTGGCCTGCAGCTTCTCGAAGGTGCCGTCGAGGTCCGGGGTGGCCAGCAGGAGCCAGCCGTAGGTGCCCTTGGCCATCATTTCCATGATGGTGCGGCGCTCGTCCTCGGTGACCCCGGGATCGGCGGCCGGCGGCGCCAGGAGGATGGAGGTACCGGGCTGGCCGACGGGGCCGACCGTGATCCAGCGCATCGCGCCGTGGCCGACGTCGCTGCGGACCTCGAAGCCGAGGACGTCGCGGTAGAAGGCCAGGGCGGTGTCCGGGTCGTCGTGCGGGAGGAAGGTCGTGTGAATGGTGAGGTTCATGGCCGTCACGCTAACTGCGGCTCGGTGAACGGTGCTTCTCGATTCCTGACCGGTCCGCCCCACCTGCTGCCGCAGTTCTGGCTACCCAAGGAGGTACGTCGGGCCGGCCAGCCAGCCGGCCAGCTCCAGGTCACGGACCCGGGCCCCCAAGAGCGGATAAGTCGGCGTCCTGGTCAAGTCCTCCACGGTGCCGGAGGTTTCCACGACTAGCCTCCGCATCATGCTGCGTATCGCCGACACCCGTACCGGCCGCTTCGTGGAGATTCCTTCCGCACACCGCCGCCTGCTGCGCATCTGCGTCCACCTGCCAGTCACCGACACCGGGATCGGCGCGGTGCACGTGCGGGCGCCCCTGGTCGGCGACGTGCTGGCGCGTACCGCAGAGCTGCACGGCATGGAGTCCCGGACGGTCCTCACCACACCGGAACTCCCGCACGAGCAAGCCCGGGAACTCGATCGCGCCATGTCCGATCTCGGCATCCACCCGCCCGCCACCATCGGTGTTCACGAGCTGACCGAGACGCTGTGCGCCGCTGCCGATGTGCACCTGCTCGCACACGGAGCCCCCGGACAGGACGCCGCCGGCGGGGTCTGGATCGACGTGGGTCAGGTCGGCCCCGCGCGCCGGGACGAGGGCAGCCCAGCCCCTGGGCGCATCCTCGTCCCGGGTCTCCTGGACGCGTTCGTCCCAGCGGGGACCGATCCGTTGGCCCTTCGGATGCTGTTGCTCGGCCACGCCTACCGCACGCCGGTCACGGTCACCGCAGCCGCTCTCGCCGAGGCCCGCCGGATGCTGGAGCGATGGCGGCAGCAGGTGGCCGACTGGGCGCAGGAGCCGTCCAGGCCGATCCCTGCCGACGTGCTGCGACAGGCCCATGCCGCGCTCGCGGATGATCTCGGCGTCCCCGCTGTCCTGGACATGCTGGTCGGCGTGGCGGCACGCACCGACGTGCCGGCCGGCGCCAAGTTCGAGACGTTCGCCTTCCTCGACCGCGTCCTCGGGCTGGACCTCGTCCGTGAGGTCGGCCACCAGAACCGGGCGGCGCCATGACGGCGGGCGACTCCCGGCGCCCGCCGGCTCCGGACGTACGCGAAACGGGACGGGAACCGAGACCGGGCGCGTGCGTTCCCTGCCGGGACTCTTCCCCGCCCGGTGCTGGAGGAGCGCCCTCAGGCGCGCTCTTCCTCCTCGGCCTCCATACGGCGGATTCCCTCATGGGTGAGGGTGACCATCGCGGGGGTGTTGCCCGGCCCCCAGTCGACGGTGATCAGCCCTTCGCCCGCCAGGTAGGTGCAAGCGGCGGCCAGGTCTTGTTCGGGTATGCGGAGGTCGTTGCGGAGCCTTGCTCCGGTGATGCCGAGGAGGCGGTTGCCCTCGACGGCTTCGTACAGGACCTGGAGCACCTGTTCGCGGTAGGTCTTGCGTTCGCGCAGTGTGGCCATGACCGCGTCCTCTCATGTGCGCAGTGGGTTCCCGGGCCCGAGCTCTCAGCTCTCAGATCTCGTCGAAGATCTCGTCGACATGGGCGCCGATGCCGGCGGGATGCCGGCGGGGGGATCAGGCGCATTCCCATGCCGGTCGCGAGGATGATCGCTGCGATGAGGACACGCATGACGAGGACACGAGGATCGCCATGCTGCTCACCGCCAGGCGTTCCCGGGCAGCGGGAGGGTGCGTCGGTCCATCGAGTCCCCGAAGGGGGACATGCAGGCCCCGCCTTCGTCCTCCCAGGTGGTTTCCCGGCGCCGGGCGTCCCGGATGCCGCGCCCGATGGCGGCTTCGTTGGCCATCAGGACGTCGGCGGTGAGTTGGCTGCCCGGGACGGCGGCGGCGGCCATCAGCCGGGCCGCAGCCGCGGGCTCGGTCTCGGGCGGGACCACCAGCAGGTCCCACCGGCCGACGGTGAAGGAGAGCAGAATCAGCTTGTCCGGGTGCTGTTCGGTGAACCAGCCCACGTGCACGGTGTGTCCGGCGACGTTCACGGTGTGGGGGATGACGGGCCAGCGGGTGGGGTTCACGGTGACGCGTGTGATGCGGCCCCAGACTTCGTCGAGTGCGGCCGCGAGCGGTGGAAGTTCGACTTCGAGGTCGCGGGAGTAGGGCCACCAGGCCCCGTCCAGCTGGCCGGCGAGGGTGGTCTTCGGGGTGAGGGACAAACGCGCCGGGAGCTCTGCGGCGAGGTCGCGGGGCGCGGTCCGCTCGTGGGTCTTGGTCATGGTGGGGACCTGCCCCCGGGCCGTCCGTCGACGGCCCGGATTTCGTGATCGCCGGAAACGACATCCGCGTGGAAGCGGATGCGCGGAATGCTTCCGGTGTTTCCACTGTACGCCTGCACGGCGGACTAACGGCTGTGACCAGGTGTTTTCCGGCGGGCGGTGGAGCGGGCGTGCTGTGGCGGGCGGCGGGCCGCGCGGGGGGAGTACCGTGAAACGACGGCAGGTTCGCGCAGGGTGCCGGCCGGACACCCGCATCTGCACCGGTCCCGGCCCGCGACGAGGGATGCCGTACCCCGCAGACGGACGGACCCACCATGGCTGACTCCGACACCCCCCACACGCCCCCGCTGCTCCTGCCGGACGCGATCCACCGGGCGGTGAAACCGGGTACGGCCCTGCTGCGCCTGGAGACCACGCGGTCGCGGCAGGGGGTCCTGGATGGCGCGTGGTGGCCGCGCACCCGGAACATCGAGAGCGAGCTGCCCGCGCTGATCAGCGTGTTGACCGAGCACCTCGGGCCGATCACCCGGGTCGGTGTGGACGCCTCCGCCTGGGACCGCCTCCCGACCCGCCTGGTCATCGACGATCGGGTCGTGCACCTCGACTCCGACCCGGTCGGCGACGACACCGTCCTCATCACGCGCGGCGACAACGACCACTTCGCGCTCCTGGTGGTCCCCCCGGACACCTCCGCCGATTCCGCCCGCGAAGCGATGGCCCGCGCCGTCCGCGCCGACAACGTCACCCAGGCCGCTCAGATCCTCGTTGCCACGGCGCCCGAGCGCGCAGACGGCGGCGCCACCGACCCCGCAGCCTGAATATCCGGAGCCGAAAGCCGACGACCACGGCGGCGAGCCCCTCGTCGGAGCACCGGTGATCCGTACGGCCAGGCGCGGCGCGCGCTGCCTCCTCCACGACCCCTTCCGAAGGGAGTGATCTGTCTCACATGCCGTCACAAGGATCGATCAGGCGGTGTCTTGAGGCCGAACCCCCTTGAAGCGGAGGAGACACCATGACCGAGAACACCGATGTGGTCGTGATCGGCGGCGGATACGCCGGCGTCATGGCGGCCAATCGTCTGATGCAGCGCGACGACGTGACGGTGACGCTGATCAACCCGCGCCCGACGTTCGTCGATCGGGTCCGCCTGCACCAGCTGGTGGGCGGTTCCCACGATGCGGTGGTCGAGTTCCGAGAGGTCCTGGCCGAGGGCATCGACCTGGTGGTCGACACCGTGACCCGGATCGACGCGGCCGAGCGCAGCGTGGCGTTGGCGTGCGGCGGCACGGTGGGCTACGACTACCTGATCTACGCCGTGGGCAGTGGCAGCGCCGACCCGGGCGTGCCCGGCGCGGCCGAGTTCGCCTACCCGATGGGCAGTCTGGAGGAGGCGGAGCGGCTGCGGCCGGTCCTCGACGCCGCTCCCGCGACGGCCGCGGTGACGGTCGTCGGTGCCGGTCCGACCGGCATCGAGGCCGCCGCCGAGCTGGCGGAGGCGGGTCGTGCGGTGACCCTGGTGTGCGGCGGGGTGCTCGGCCCGTACCTGCACCCGCGGGGCCGACGCTCGGTTGCCCAGCGGCTGGCCAAGCTCGGTGTGACCGTGATCGACGGCCCCGACACGAAGGTGACGGCGGTGAGCCGCGATGCCGTGCAACTCGGCGACGGCCGCAGGCTGCCGAGCGCGGTGACCATCTGGACCGCCGGATTCTGCGTGCCGGACCTGGCCCTGCGCAGCGGGCTGAGCACCGACACCCTGGGCCGCCTGCTCACGGACGAGACCTTGACCAGCGTGGACGACGTACGCATCGTCGCGGCCGGCGACTCGGCGGCGCCGTCGGACCTGGCACTGCGGATGAGCTGCCAGGCCGCGATCCCGCTGGGCGCCCGGGCCGCCGACACGGTGCTCAGCCGGCTCGCGGGCGAGCGGCCCGCGCCCCTCAACCAGGTGTTCGCCGGCCAGTGCATCAGCCTGGGCCGCCGCGCCGGCATCTTCCAGTTCGCCCACCGGTACGACGTCGCGCTGGGGTTCCACATCGACGGTCGCCCCGGCGCGAGGATCAAGGAGTTCATCTGCAGGAGCATCGTCAAGTATCTGGCCGACGAGGCGGGCAAGCCCGGTTCGTACGGCCTGCACCGCGTCCCGGGCGGTGCCAAGCGCCAGCAGCTGCTGCAGGCCAAGCGTGGCGGGGCGCCGGCCACCCCCGTGCGGGCGGCCTAGCCGGGCGCTCGTACTCGTACGCGTGGCCGGTTTCCGGTCTGACCAGGACGTTGGGGAGCGCTTGTCGTGCGGTCAGACCGAACGGCCGCCAACGAGAAGGACCTTGCTGTGGATACATGCTTGAAGGCCGTCGGCAACGGCAACCAGGGCCGGCCGCGAAGGAGAGGGACCGCGACATGAGCGACCACGCCACTGACCCGGCGACCGAGACGTTCGTCGCCCACCGCAACCTGCTCTTCACCGTCGCTTACGAGATGCTCGGATCGGCGGCCGACGCCGAAGACGTCCTCCAGGAGACATGGCTGCGATGGGTCAAGGTCGACCTGGGGCAGGTGAGCGACCAGCGCGCCTACCTGGTCCGGATCACCACCCGGCAGTCGCTCAACCGGCTGCGCACCATGAAGCGCCGCAGGGAGGCGTACGTCGGCCAGTGGCTGCCTGAGCCGATGCTCACCGCGCCGGACGTGGCCGAGGACGTCGAGCTCGCCGAGAGCGTGTCGATGGCGATGATGCTCGTCCTCGAAACGCTGTCGCCGACCGAGCGCGCCGTCTTCGTGCTGCGCGAGGCCTTCGACGTCGGCTACGAGGAGATCGCGGCTGCCCTCGACAAGAGCCCCGCGGCCGTCCGCCAGATCGCGCACCGCGCCCGCCAGCACGTCGATGCCCGGCGCCCCCGCAAGGCGGTCTCCTCGCGCGAGACCCGGGCGGCCCTGGAGTCGTTCCAGCGCGTACTCGAAACCGGGAACCCGCAGGACCTCCTCGACGTGCTCGCCCCGGAGGTCGTCCTCGTGAGCGACGGCGGCGGCGTCAAGAGGGCTGCGCTGCGACCGGTCATCGGCGCCGAGAAGGTGGCCCGCTTCATGATCGGCGGTCTCAGCAAGAACAACCACCCGATCACCGTCGCCCCCACCGTGGTCAACGGCAGCCCGGCACTCCTCGTACACCTGGACGGCGAGATCGACGGCGTCATGGCGTTCCGCGTCGAGGACGCCCGCATCACCGGTCTCTACTACGTTCGCAACCCGGAGAAGCTGTCCCGCGTCGAATCCGAGACCCCGCTCACCCTGCGATGAACAGGGGTGCCGGGTCACCGGCCGCGCCACTCGCGGACAACGGCTGCACGGATCATGCGCCGGTCCCTGCGGCGGAACCACGCTGACCCAACGACCCCGGCACATTCACCCGCCGGGGTCGCCCTTCCGGGCCGTCGCACGTGAGAGTGCTCGACCCACTCACCATGTTAACCCTGTGGGGCATCTCCGGCATAGGGGACTTTTCGTGGCGATGCGGGCCAGGCTGCCGACGTCGTCCAGGGCGCAGCTCGTCAGTCGGCCGCTGGACTGCTCCAACAGGGCCCGGCCGGGACCTGGGCGCGCGGGCGAGTACGGCTCCGGTCAGAGGGACTCGTCGTGCAGGTCCTCTTCGCGCAGCAGGTCGTCCTCGCGGCGGTCCGAGGTCGCCTTCTGGCCCTGCGCCCGTCCCCGTTCGCGGGAGTGCTTGCCCGGCTGGGGGTGCGCGGGGTCTCCGGGGCGCTGGTGACTCTGGGCCTCGCGGCCCTTGCCCGGCTCCTGGCGCTTGTCGTGCGTACCGGCCATGACAGCTACTCCTCTTGATGCGTGGGGTACGGATTCCTCTCGGATCACGCTCACACGTCCAGTGGCGGTCTGCATCACGTCGACTACGAAGCGAGGCACACGGGTGACGCCCGCGGTCGAGCTGCCGGGCGGGCGCCCGCGTTCCTTCCGCTGCCTGGCCACTGGCGATCGTCGGAGGTACCGACGCGGGGCTCCGGCCCACTGCGTCCCTGCCTCGCAGGCGCGGTCGTCACGCCGCGGCCGGAGGATCGGGTGATTCGGCGGCGCGGCGGTATTCGGCGTTGATGCGTTGGGCTTCTTCGAGTTGGTCTTCGAGGATGATGATGCGGCAGGCGGCTTCGATGGGGGTGCCTTGGTCGACGAGTTCCCGGGCGCGGGCGGCGATGCGCAGTTGGTAGCGGGAGTATCGGCGGTGGCCGCCGGCGGAGCGGAGCGGGGTGATCAGGCGGGCTTCGCCGAGAGCGCGGAGGAAGCCCTGGGTGGTGCCGAGCATTTCGGCGGCCCGGCCCATGGTGTAGGCGGGGTAGTCGTCGTCGTCGAGACGGCCGAACGAGTCGTCTGCTGTCATTGCACCTCTCTCGTGGAACGCATGGAGGGGCCCTGGTGCCGTACGGCACCAGGGCCCCGAAGGAACTGCATCACCATCTGTCGGCCCTAGTACGGCGCCGACCTTCTGTTTCCGCGGACCTGACCTGCACTCGGCCGGGGGCGCGGGGATCGCTGTTGCTTGACCGGAGACCACCTCGCTATCGATGTCCTGCGGTACCCGGGCTCAGACTTCCGCGCCGGGCGATCCTGATGGCGGTGAGACTCCTCCGTTCTTTCCTCTGAGCCGATCACTTGCCAAACGGGGGACTGCGTACTGCGTGTGCCGATGCCCGGCAGTTCGTCTCTCCGGGCCTTGATCGATCTTGGCTACAAGAGAAACCATAGCTGCACCGCAATCAAATGTCTACTGCGATCACCATAGATTTTTGCGTGTTGGGTGGAGAGGTAATCGCGCTCCGGCGTGTCAGGTGCGTGCACGAGGACCTGCGGTCGGGTGGACGACATGCCATCAGGATCGGCGCGGCGCGAGAGGGCCGCAGCCGGCTCGGGCATCCGAGTGACCTCTTCGCGCTCATCCGAACGTCCGTCAGAGCGCAGGTACTCAACTCCATCCGAGTGGAAGCGCACGGTGTTCACCGTTCCAGCGGCCGAGGTTGACCCTCGACTTGGTGGAGGGCTCAGAGTTCCGGGTGTGGAGAGCGAGATGCGAAGTATCGGCGAGATGGCCCGCGACAGCGGACTGAGCGCGAGTGCCCTGCGGTTCTACGACGGTGCCGGCGTGCTGGTCCCGGTACGGGTGGATCCGGCGAGCGGCTACCGCTGGTACGGACCCGAGCAGCTCGAAGAGTCCCGGCTGCTGGCCCGGCTGCGTCGGGCCGGCATGCCGTTGGCGGACATCCGGCTGGTGCTGGCCGGCTGGGCCAGCACGGACACCGAACTGGTCCGGAGCCTGCTTCAGGCGCACCTGCTCCGGCTTGAGCGGGGGCTGTCCGACGCCCGCAGCGAGTTCTCCACGGTCCGAGCTCTACTCGAACGCAGGGAGAATTCCATGACCCCGTCCGTCACCACCACGTCCCGCTTCGCCGTTTCCGCTCCCGAGCTGGCTGCCGCGCTGGACTCGGTCCGCTTCGCCGTGAGCACCGACCCGGAACTGACGGCGCTCGGCGGCGTCCTGTTCGACATTGAAGGTGAGGCGCTGCGCGTCGTGGCCACCGACCGGTATCGGATGGCTGTCGCACGAGCCGACACCACCGGATACGGCGGGCCGAGGATGCAGGTGATCGTGCCTGCCCCGCTCGCCGACGCGATGCGGGCGCTGCTGAGTGACGACGTGTCCGTCCAGCTCACCGTGGACGGTGACCGGGTGGCCCTGGAGGCGGGGGACCACCAGACGGCCGGCCAGTGCCTCGACCACGAGTTCCCTGATTACCGTCGCCTCGTCCGTCTGCCGGCGGGACGCCGTGTCCCCATCGACGTAACGGCCTTCCGTACGGCGGTGGAAAGCGGCCCCGTCCGCGCGGCCGAACGCACGCAGGACGGCGTGGCCTGCGACCTCAGCGTCCTCAAGGTGACGGGCGAGGGTGCGGTGTCCGTCTGCGAGGACGGGGACGACGACCAGGGCTGCGTCGCCGTCAACCGCGAGTTCCTGCTGCACGCGCTCGCCGCCGGAGCCCGGGACCAGCTGATCCTGGAGCTCGGCGCCCCCACAGCGCCCCTGGCGATCCGCCGGCCTGAGGACGAGGACGCCTTCTCGCTCCTGATGCCCGTCCGCCTGGAGAGCTGACCCACCGGGACGGGCGCTGCGGGGCCGGGCACCATGGCGCGGCCGGATCGAGGCGGGCGTCCCCGTCGAAGTCACCCCGAGAGCCGCTGGCCGCCGGTTGTTCGACCCGCTTGTGTGCCCCTCGCTTCGATCTCGCCGGTCACCGTTCGGTCGTGCGGGCGGACCGGACCCCGGCGCTGCCTCAGGGCGACGACGTGAGGGCCAGCAGACCTGGGGACTGCGGCCGTCACTCCTGCGCAGCGAGGAAGCGATCGGCCGGTTCGCCGCGGAGGTGCCCTGGAGGGAGCCGCCGGCCGTACGCGAGCAGGAGGAGGTCCTGTGCGGCGCCGTACAGGGGCGTTCCGGTACCGAAGGACCAGTCGAGGTCGTCGGCGCGGAGTTCGACGTCGCGCAGGTCGGCTCCGAAGAACTTGAGGGTCCTGGCGTTGACGCCCTCCAGGAGGATGCGCACGCGGTCCTCGGGAACCCGGCGGTCGAGGCCCAGTGCGACCGTGATGTCCAGGCCGTGGACCACGTCGTGGCCCAAGGCCGCCTCGATCCCGCCGACCGGCGGCTTCCAAGGGTGTTCCGCGTTGTCACCGAGCCATGCGGCGAGTTCACGCGTCGAATGGGCGGCCGCGTCCTTGTGGGCGCATCGATCGGTCATCCGGTGGAGGCTGCCTCGCGCTCTGATCAGTTCCCACGCCGTCTTGGAGAGCGAGTACCGAAACCCCATCGTCATGTGGGCCGCGACCTCCCGTACCCGCCACCCCCCGCACAGGGTCGGTGCGTCCCACTCCTTGGCCGACAGGCCGTCCAGCATGGCCGCCAGCTCCCGGCGTTCGGCCGCGATCGCGGCTCTGGTGTCCGCCGCTGGTCTCCGCTGCGTCGTGTTGCCCATGACGTCAAGGCTCTCGGCAGGCCCGCCATAAGTCCAAGAGTCTGCGTGTCTCGCAACTAGAACGATCAGTTATCGCCACTCAGAGGTTGCGGTAGTGGCGGCGGAGGGAGTGGCCGCAGACGTGGATCAGGCCGGGGCCGACGGGGCGGGTGATTCGGCGGCGCGGCGGTATTCGGTGTTGATGCGTTGGGCTTCTTCGAGTTGGTCTTCGAGGATGATGATGCGGCAGGCGGCTTCGATGGGGGTGCCTTGGTCGACGAGTTCCCGGGCGCG
>NZ_JBEXQA010000012.1:0-37698 GCF_040612395.1 Streptomyces sp. NPDC006430 | reverse complement strand
GACGGCCGAACGAGTCGTCTGCTGTCATTGCACCTCTCTCGTGGAACGCATGGAGGGGCCCTGGTGCCGTACGGCACCAGGGCCCCGAAGGAACTACTACACCATCTGTCGGCCCTGGAACTGCGCCGACCCTGTGTTTCCGCTGACCCGACCGAGATGCTGCCGGGAGTGCGGGGATCGCGGTTGCTTGACCGGAGACCACCTCACTATCGATGTCCTGCGGTACCCGGGCTCACACTGCCGCCCGGGCGATCCTGATGGCGCCTGGCTCCTCCGTTCTTCCCTCGGTGATCAACTACTTACCAAACGGGATACTGCTGGTACTGCTGGTACTGCTGGTGATGCGTACTGCTCAGTGGCCTGCCACAGCGCCACTCTTCGGCAGCCAGCCCCGTCGCCCATCCTGCGTCTGCTCTGGCTTAGAACCCCACTGCCGAACTTCCCGGTGCGCGCGCCCGCAGCCGACGCCTTCACCGAGGTGCTGCTCACTGACTTCACTGCTGGGTACTGCGAACTGCACTTGCGGGTAGTGCCACTGCGGTAACTGCGGTACTGCTCACGGCGGCCCCTGATCACTGCGGGCCACCCGGTCCGGTCGTCAGTCCCGTCGCCGACCTGCAACCGCTCTGGCTTCGGAACTCCACCACCGCACCGCCCTGCGAAACGCAACTGCGGGTACTGCTGCCCGGCAGTTCGTCT
Organism: Streptomyces sp. NPDC006430; assembly: GCF_040612395.1. NCBI lineage: Bacteria > Bacillati > Actinomycetota > Actinomycetes > Kitasatosporales > Streptomycetaceae > Streptomyces > Streptomyces sp. NPDC006430. The sequence continues at coordinate 36,999 of NZ_JBEXQA010000012.1, read as the reverse complement.
CTGCCGGGCCCTGCTGTCTCTCTGGGCTACGAGAGAAACCATAACTACGCCACCGCCCAATGTCTACTCCGGCCAATGCAGATTTTCGCGCTCGCCGAGGAGAGCTAGACGTTCGTGGTCGGCCCAGGATGTGCAGAGCAGCCTGCGCGGCAGGTCAGGCGCGCAAGAGACCGGGTACGCGGAAGGGCCCGACCGGCGCGTCCCGGTCGGGCCCTGCTCGCTGTTCGGGTGTCGGCTCGCACCCAGTCCCGTAGGTCAGACGGTCACTGGGATGCCGAGCATCGCGGAAGCCTGCTGGAGCGGGCTGAGGACGCGCGTGGGCGCGGCGGCCCGGGGAAGGCCGCGGCAGGTGAACCCGAGCTGGGTCATGGCCCGGAGGACTTCGCCGGCGCTGAAGTCACGGCGGTCCTGGCGGGTGATGACCTGCCCGACCTGCTTGACCGGGTAGGTACGGCGGCCGATGATCACGGACTCGCCGATGACCTGCTCGGGCTTGACGCCCTTCATCGACTCCAGGACACCGCTCTTGGTCAGGTCGAACGGGAAGCGGGCGATGACACAGCGCATGATGCCTCACAGGAAGAAGCAGGAAGAAGCAGGAAGAAGAAGTGGACCGGTTGTGCCGCGGTGCGGCGGCTCAGCGGGCAAGGGCGAGGACGCCCAGAGCGCTGCCCTGCTCATCGACGACGGGCAGGGCAGCGAGCCTGCGGTGGGCGTTCGCCGAGCGGGGCTGCATCTGGACAAGCGTCAAAACGTGCCTCCTGCAGAGATGGGTCAGCTTCCTGATCACCTGGTTCTCAGGCCGCCGCATCGAAGGCGGACTGCCGCACGCTCACGCGCCGTGCGGCCGAAACGGGCCTGCGTCGACCGCGGGAGGCTGCGCTGCGCTTGGGCCGCTCGGATACCGGTGCGGTGATGGTGACCGGGACGCCAGAGGGTGCCTGGGCGCCGGTGATGCGGTGCAGGGCCTCTTCGCCCGAGCGGACCTGGGTGGTCTGCGGGGTGATGCCCGCAGCCGCCATCAGGCGCGCCATGTCGCGGCGCTGGTTGGGGGTGATCAGGGTGACGACGCTGCCGGACTCGCCGGCGCGGGCGGTCCGGCCGCCGCGGTGAAGGTAGTCCTTGTGGTCGGTCGGCGGGTCGATGTTCACGACGAGGTCGAGGTTGTCGACGTGGATGCCGCGCGCTGCCACATTGGTCGCGACCAGCACGGTGACGTGTCCGCTCTTGAACTGGGCGAGGGTGCGGGTGCGCTGGGGCTGGGACTTGCCGCCGTGCAGCGCGGCGGCCCGTACTCCGCTGTTGAGCAGGTGTTCGGTCAGGCGGTCGACGGCGTGCTTGGTGTCCAGGAACATCATGACCCGGCCTTCGCGTGCCGCGATCTCCGTGGTCATTCGCTGCTTGTCGGCTCCGTGGACGTGCAGGACGTGGTGCTCCATCGTCGTCACCGCACCGGCCGACGGGTCCACCGAGTGCACGACCGGGTCGGTCAGGTAGCGACGCACCAGCAGGTCGACATTGCGGTCCAGGGTGGCGGAGAACAGCATCCGCTGGCCTTCGGGACGCACTTGGTCCAGGAGGGCGGTGACCTGGGGCATGAAGCCCATGTCGGCCATCTGGTCGGCTTCGTCGAGGACGGTGATCCCGACCTGGTTCAGCCGGCAGTCACCACGGTCGATGAGGTCCTTCAACCGGCCGGGCGTGGCCACGACGACCTCCGTGCCTCCGCGCAGCGCGCCGGCCTGCTTGCCGATCGACATGCCGCCGACGACCGTGGTCAGACGCAGCTTTACGGAGCGGGCGTACGGGGTGAGGGAGTCGGTCACCTGCTGGGCCAGCTCGCGGGTGGGGACAAGGATGAGGGCGAGCGGCTGGTGGGGTTCGGCGCGCTGCCCGGCGGTGCGGGCCAGCAGGGCGAGACCGAACGCCAGGGTCTTGCCGGAGCCGGTGCGACCGCGGCCGAGGACGTCACGGCCCGCGAGGGTGTTGGGCAGGGTGGCGCCCTGGATCGGGAATGGGACGGTCACGCCCTGCGCGCCGAGGGTGGCCAGCAGCTCCCCGGGCATGCCGAGGTCGGCGAAGGCCTCGACGGCGGGCAGCGCGGGGGTGATCGTCTTTGGCAGGGCGAACTCGCCCTGTACCGCGGCCGGGCGTCGGCCGTAGCCGCCCGAGCGGCTCGGACCCCCGGAACGGCTCGGGGCGGCCGAGCCCAAGCGGCTGCCCCGACCCGACCCGGTGCCCGTACCGAAAGCGGGGCCGCCGGTGCGGCTGCGGGTACGAGAGGAGCGGTCGTTCGTACGTGTGGGGTTCATTCAGAACCTTCCTTGATACGGCACCCATCAAGGAATTCCCGCAGCGGATGAGCAGCGCAGGGAATCACGAGAACGGACCGAATGGAATGCGAAAGCGGGTCTGGCCTACAGGGGATCTGTACGTGCGCAGGCGCTGAAACGTGTGATGTCGTACGGACGTCATGCGGACTTCATGCATGCGTGAAGTCCAGAACGCCGGTCGAAGGTGTGGCTCGGAGCGGGTGCATCCCCGAATTCTCCGTCCCGCAGGCGAAACCACTGCGGGAGATACGTGCAGCTGGGGCCCGCGCCCCGAGGGATGCGGGCCCCAGCTGCACCATGCGCGTCAGCGTCAGGCCGGAACGATGTTCTCGGCCGTCGGGCCCTTCTGGCCCTGTGCGATGTCGAAGGTGACCTTCTGGCCTTCAATCAGCTCGCGGAAGCCCTGGGTGGCAATGTTCGAGAAGTGGGCGAAGACGTCGTCGCCGCCACCGTCCTGCTCGATGAAGCCGAAACCCTTTGCCGCGTTGAACCACTTCACGGTGCCAGCAGCCATGTCATATCTCCTTTGGGGCAGTACACCAGCGTCCGCGCTGTGCGGACACCGTGTCGCCGCGATGATGCCCCGCCCGGAAAATGACCCGGAAATATGAAGCACTTCCGTGTGGCACGGAGGCCGACCGGAGGCGCTTGAAGTTTTTGGGTACCAAAACTGCAACCGAGAACGACAGTAGCACGCTGCAGTGGCGTGTGTACGTTAGATATTTCCATCCCGTGCGTTGCCGTGGAAATCCTCCCTGCGGGGTCCATTAAATCCTTAGACCGCGGGGATAGATATTGATTCACCCCGAGTGCAGCGTTTTGAAAGCAAGGGTGACCGCCAACTGCGACGTGTGCGGTCCATCGGGAGCCCGCAGGGGCGTCGTACGCCCGCACTGCGCCGTCGCCTGGGCCAACCACCCCTTGGAGCAGGCGAATTGGCGTCGCGAGGGCAGGGACATTCCCCTGCCCACCTTCACGCAGGCGTGAGCCGTCGAACTGGCCAACCCCGGTATCCGCCCGTCCGAACCGGCGACCCCACCCCCGGCTCGCCGTAACACGCTCCCCTCCGGCGGATGGTTCGAGACCCAGGCGCCCCCCGGATGAGGCCGCGCCTCCTCGCGGTGGTCCTCGGCATGCCCCCACCGCACCTGCTGTGCCACTCGTTCGTTGAGCTCCCGGCAGGAGCCTCCACCGGGACCGCTGGAACTGCCCTTGCCACGTGGAAAGTCAGGGCGGCGCGGGGAGTCGCGGCGCGCGCGGGTCGTGTTCTCGGGCACGGGGTACCTCCAGGAGGATCCTTCTTCGTGATACGAGCGTACCATTATGTTGGTACGGCGGTACCATGAAAGGGTTCGGGGGAGAGCCGGACCAGAAAGCGCACCACCAACGGGCGGAGACACGGCACATGCCGAAGCGTGTGGATCACGGGGAGCGGCGGACCCAGATCGCCGAGGCGCTGATCAGGGTCGCCGGGCGGCGAGGGCTGCATGCCGTCGGCATGCGCGACGTGGCTGCGGAGGCCGGGGTTTCACTCCGGCTCGTGCAGTACTACTTCGAGACAAAGGAGAAGCTGCTCTTCTACGGACTCCAGCACCTGACCGACCGCTTCACCGCGAGGGTGGGTTCTCGCCTCGCCGCCGCCGGCCCGGACCCGGGCCCGCGTGCGACCATCGAGGCGCTGCTGCTGGCCTCACTCCCGACCGACGAGGAGGGCCGCACCTTCCACCTCCTCTACAGCTCCTACGCGATCCTCTCCGTGACCGACGAGGCCCTGGCCGCCCAGCCGTTCATCGACAATCCCGACGCCGCCGAGAACGCGGTTGCCGGCCTGCTCGAACAGGCCCAGGCCTCCGGCCTGGCCGATCCCGGCATCGACGCGCGAACGGAAGCGATCAGCCTGCTCGCGATGGCGGCGACCCTGGGCACCAGCATCCTGGTGGGCCAGCGGGGGCCGGAATCGGCGATCGCCGTGCTCCACCACCACCTGGACCGCATCTTCACGACCGCCGAGACACCAGCGGTCGGGTAGCGCCCGATCCGGCTGTTCAGATTCCGCGCCCTGCGGTGAGCAGTTCATCCGCGCCGTACGTGGCCTGGAGATGCCGAGCCTCGACCGGACGGCGTGAGCGAGGACCGCACGCCGAACCACTGCTCGGCGCCCCACTCCTCGAACCGCTCCACCTCGGTGAAGCCCAGCTTCACCGCGAGGCGCATCGCGCGGTCGTTGGCGCTCTGCGTGGCGAGCACCACGGGCTCGCCGGGGAGTGCGTCGGCGAACCAGTCGAGTGCCGCCGCGCACGCCTCGGCGGCGTACCCGTGTCCCCACGCCTCCGGCAGGAACAGGTAGCCGAGCTCGGCCTCCCCGCCCTCCGGACGGACGTGACCCCGGCGCTCCGCGTCCCGCGGGTCGAGCGTGAGCATGCCGATCATCGCTCCGTCGAGCTCGACCACGAAACAGCGAGGACGCCGCCCGGGCACCTCGGGCACCGCGCGTTCGAGCTCGTCACGCGGTCGAGCGCCACCGATGTAGGTGCCCACCTCCGGCGAGGCGAACAGGTCGATGAACGCAGCGCGGTCCCGGGCCTCGGACTCGCGGAGCACGAGCCGTTCGGTCCGTATCGGGGCGGGTGGCCAGGAGACGGGTCCGAGTTCAGTCATGGCGGGCAACCTATCGCACACCTGTGGGAGCGATCCGAAAAGGAATGGCGGGTCTTGTCCGGACGATTGCCCTTCCGGTGTCCTTCCGGACGCGTGCAAACGGAACCACTTCGGGACGGGTGTCGATGACCTGAGGAGTGAGAGCTGTCGCCGAGGGTGATGTGACAGTGGGCTGGCCGGGGCAAGTGGTTCCCCGGCACTTGGGGGCCCGTGGACCTGACAAAAGGCCGCCCCGTGGAACGGCCGTTGAATTCTAACCCTGTCGCCTCGGCAGGCCTGTCAAAAGATTCATGCGGTCCATCAGAGGTCATTTGTCGGTGACGGGAGTCGTCATCTGTTCGGTGCTCATCGCCGCACCCGCAGTCGCCGAGAACAGCGTTCACGAGCAGGTCCACGCCCCCACTGCCGTAGCGAGCGCCGGCCCGGGCTACTCCACGAACGCTCATCCCGCTGACGCCGCGAACGTGGCAATCCCAGAGCCCGGGAAACGGGGCGTGGCGGTCATCTACCAGGATACGAAGGACCTGAGGTATTACCGGGTCCACAATGCGGGCATCGAGATCGCCCACGTGGACCGCTGGCCCAATGGGAGAGCCCCCCACCTGGAGAAGTTCTGGGTCTGTTACGCGGGCAAAATTTGCCCCACAACACCGAAGCCGCCAGCGAACGCGAGGAACTGGGTACTCGTTGAGTACCACAGGTATTGGACGCAAGCATGTCCCAAAAGCGGGGGCGTGGCCTATTGCCCTGACTGGGTTATCGCCTTCAAGAATACCCCTAGCCGCGTGCATAACGGCGCGTTCGCATGCTGGCAGCCCGCCGGGGGGACGTCATGCGTTGAGAAATGGCCGGGGGAAATCAATAAGCGGTCTGGCATGCTCGGGTACGTGCACTATGTGAATCTAACCCCGCCCGCTCTTCCCCCGGGGACACGTAACCCGGGCTCGTATGCGACTAATCGGGAGGATTTCAAGTTCGTGGCGGAACCAGCGAAAGGCACGGTGTCGGCGGTGCGGACCTGCACCCTTCTCACTCCCCACCAGTGCGAGTAGTTGACTTGCGGTCTTGATCGCCACTGGCCGGAACCCCGGGTGCACCCGGACACCGCGACCGAACCTTCCGCCATCAACCAACCGCAACAGGCGTCACCACCAGCACTGCCGATCGGCAGTGCCACCACAGGTGACGCAGCGGCACGACACCCCAGGGCGGGGCTCGCGAGAATGAACCGCGGGCCCCGCCGCTGTTTGGCAGGGGGCCAGCCGCCAAGGTCGGATCAGGTACTGGACAGCGTCATCGCCAGCGACTGGAACCAGGCACCGTAGGAGAACGGCTCGGGCGGGCCGACCTCCATGCCGAGTTCGGCGGCTGTCAGGGCGTAGTCCCCTTCGTCCAAGGGGAGGGCGAGCAACTCGTGGAGTTCGCCCACGAGGCGTGCGACCAGTTGGGGGTGGGTGGTGGCGGCGTAGTCGGCCACGGCAGCGCCGTGATCGGGGAACTCGTCGATGATCTCCTGCGAGAACCAGCCCCCGAGCAGTTGCGCGGTCTCCGGGAAACGGGCGTGCCACTCCCAGTGCGTCTGCGGGGCCGACGGTTCCGGGACGTCGCCCTCCTCGATGCTCTTCTTCAGGTGGTCGGCCAGCACCGTTAGCCAGTCGCCGATCTCCGACTGGGGCATCCCGGTGTCCGGGATCCCGTAGAACTCGCCCAGGCCCTGCCTGATCCGGCCCGGAGGGTTGCGACTGTACTCGCGCAGCTGGCGCTCCGCCTCCGCGATGGCCGAGGGGCGTGTGTGCCAGGTGTGACGCAGGTACGCCTCCAGCGCCCGGCTGCGCCGCTCCGGGGTGTCGTCGGCGGGCTGCCCCAGGTACGCACGCATCACCTGGTCCAACTCCCCGTACCGACGGTCGTGTTCGAGGGGTTTCATAGCCATGTTCGTGCGGCCCCTACAAGTAGAACGGGACGGTCGTGTGGACGACGAAGCCGTGCGGGCTCGACGGCTCGCGGCGCAGCACCACGCGTGCCGCCCGGACGTCGACGGGCCCGTGCCCGGCCAGCAGGTCGCCTTCCAGCTGGACCCTGCCCACGGGCTCCTCGCGGGAGGGCCAGGCCGCCTCGACGGTGAGACGGGCCCGGGTGTTCTGGGCGAGCCAGCGGTGGATGGCCTGCTCGTTGGCGGTCACCACCTGCTGGGTGGCCCATTGGGCGGTCTCCCGGTCGGGATAGGAAGCGGAACGGGTCAGCACGGGGGCATCCTCTCAAATCTCCTGTTCATCAGTAGTCGGAGAAGTTCCAGAACATGCCCACCTCGGTGTCCGAGACGACGATCAGGCCGTAGTCCTCCGGGTAGACGCTCAGCGGGCTGTACGCCCAGCCGGACGAAGCGAAGTCGAGCGTGCCGCGCACGTGGCCGGGCCTGTTGACGTTGGTGTGATAGCCGGCCGCGTCCCCGTATCGTGCGAGGATCGTGCGCGCCATGGCCCGCAGCTCCTCCTCGCTCTCCGTGAAGCGCTCCAGGCTGGACAGGGTGCACTTGTCGTCCGTGAGGGCAAGGAGCAGGTTTTCGGCGCTGTCCCGGTCGATCTCCTGGAGACGCTCCGCGACGTACTGCGGGGGGTGGACGGCGAAGGGGTACGTGGGAAACCCCTCGCGTTCCGGTGCCTGCGCCGCGTCGTCGAGACCGGCCCAGCCCCGCGGGTCCGGGACCCGGGCCATCAGCGCGAGGACGTCGAGGATCCAGTCCTCGTGGCGGCGCGGGCCGGTGGCGTCGTACGGGTACGCGTCCTCGTACAGGTGGCGTACTGCGGCTTCCCAGGACGTCTGGTCGACGGACATGCGGTGCTGGCCTTTCTCGGCGGGTCGCTATGACTTCGAGGGCATCGACGTCATCACGGTGAACGGCGGGTTGCGACTGCTGTCGTACTTGATGCGCGTGTCGATGCCGTTCACGTCGTACGCCTTGGCACCGAGGCCGCCCTGCTTGTACCCGGACATCGGGTCGTTCGGATCCACCGGCTGCTTGCTCACGCTGCGACCGCTGGTCTCGCCGTTGGGTGCGGTCGCGTAGAACGACTTGACGTCGCCGTCGGACGCCGGCGGGGGCCCCTTGATCCACGCCTCGATGGCGGCCTTGTTGCTGTTGAGGTTGTACTCGGTCAGGTCTTCCGCCCGCTGGTAGTTCGGGAAGGCCGAGGAGCCGCTCGGCATCGGCTTGCCGTACGGCCATGCCTGCGTCGGGCCGTTCGACTGCTGGTCGCGCAAGCGCTGCGCCAGCTGCTCGTCCGTCTTGCCGACGTGCTTGTCCAGCGTATGGCCGTCCGCCATGTACTCGTTGGCGCCGAGGTTCAGGTCGTAGTTGCCGTTCGAGTCGACCTTCAGCCACACCTGCGAGTCCTTGAACTCCTCCAGGGCCCGCGCGCCGAAGCCGTGCGCACGGGCGACCCCGGCCTCGAACTTGGGAGCGCTCAGGTACGCCTCGTCCAGCGGCCCCTTCAGCGCCTCCATGCGGGTGGTCAGACCGCCCAGGATGCCGGTGTACTTGTCGACGATGCCGTTCAGCTTGGCCGTGTCGATGTTCAGCACGGTCTTGACGTCGAACGACAGGATCAGACCCACACCCTTGCTGACGACGTTCGTGACGGTGCTGAGGATGCTCTTGGCGTCCTTGGGCTTCTCCAGGTCGTCGATGATCTCCTTGGCGGCCTTCCACATGGCGCGGTGGAGCTCGTCCGCGACGTCGCGGTTCAGGTCGACGGCGGCTTCCGCGTACTCGCGCAGGATGGTGGCGATGTTGTCGGCCGTGTCTTTCAGCACCGCCAGGACGGGTTCGCTGCCCGAGGGAAGGCGGGGGGTGCCCGGGCCGGAGTTGGCGGTCTGCGCCCACTGGTAGCCCTGCCGCTGCTGTCCCCATGCCGTCGCACCCCACAGGGCGCTGCAGAAGGTCCGCATGGCGGCTTCCCAGTCGGCCTGCTGGTGGTTGGTGATGGCGCCGACGGACTGGGTGAGCTGGTCCGCCACCGTCGTCGCCGTGATGGAGGCGTCCATCCAGCTGTGGCACAGCGAGTTGAGGTAGTGCTGCTGGGGGAAGGGGTAGACGTCCGCCACCTTCCCGACCCGGAACACGTGTTTGCACAAGGGCTGGAGGACGTCCCGGACGATCTCGGGGATGCCTTCCATCAGGCCGCGCAGGAAGTCGTCACCGCCGTCGTCGTCACCCCACTTGATGTCGGGCACCGAGCGGAAGTTCGGGGCCTTGTCGATGACCGTGGGCCGCGGGCGCTGTTCGGCCGTCTTCCCGGGCTTGGGATGGGCCGCCGCGTCCGCCTTGGTGTAGGCGTTGGCCGTCTCGGTGAACCCGACGGCGACGCCGCCGACGCTGAGCACGGATCGGCCCCAGACCTCCAGCCAGCGGTTGCCGATCTTCTTGTACGCCTCGGCGAACTTCTGGGCCTCGGTGCCGGCGCCGCCGGCGTCGGGGTACTTGCCCAGTTCGTCCAGGAGCTTGTTGGCTCCGCGCATCAGGAAGTCCTGCTGCACGGCGATCCGTCCGGAGGTCGACCAGAGGTCGGTCGGCTTGACGTCGATGGTGCCGCTGCCGCCCGGTGAGGGCGCGGGAGAGGGGCCGGCCATCAGGCGCCGCCTCCCCAGCCTTCGAGTACGGACCTGTTGGCCGCGGCGTAGTTGAGGTGCCCCTTGACCACGACCTCGTGGAGCCAGGCCTGGGCGGCCTTGAGGTCGTCGGCGGAGCGGCTCCACTTGTCCAGCTCGTCGATGAAGACCTCGCGGGCCTCGCCTTCCCAGCTCAGGACGGCTTTGGTGGCCCGCTCGTACAGCGTGTCCAGCTTCTCGTTGAGGACGCGGAGGATCTCCTCCAGGTCTCCCGAAAGGTGTTGCAACGTAGCGAAGTTGACAGTGATCCGGTCTTCGTCCGGCATGTGCTGATCCCCCGTGGTTCAGATGTCCAGAAGGCGGCTCTTCGGTCCGCCGGCGTCCGGCGCGGGCGCCGGGTCGGGCACGGTCAGGGCGCGGGCGGCCGCGGACACGTCCTCGCCCTCCTGCGTCCGCCGGAACGAGGCCAGGATCGCGAGCTCCTGCTCGGTGAAGCCGTCGCGCGAGGCGCGCACGGCCGCTTCGAGGAGGACCACCACCTGGCGGATGCGCACGGCGTCCTCGGCGACGCCGCGGTGCAAGGAGCGGTACGCGGTGGCAGTGGGGCCCTGCCAGCCCGCGGCGATCTTGTCGACGACCTCGTCCATCCGGCGGGTCTGCCGCTCCAGATACCCCTGCATCTCGTCGAGGTCGTTCGCCAGCCTGGTGAGGCCGTCCTCCGAGACGTACAGATCGCCTTCCTGCATCCTGAGCCCCCGCCCATCGCGCCGTTCGTACGTGTGTCTCTACGTACGGGAGTTCAGTCTAGTGGGCGGGGCTTTCGTTGATCAGGGGCGGAAGTTGTGGAGGCACTGAGGCAACGAGGAAGGCCCAGGCCGCTGACCTGAGCCTTCTCTGACAGGGACGGTCCGCGGCATGGGGCGCGGATGCGGTGCAGCCGGGCAACAGGCCCTGAGGCTCGCCGTGATCAGCGTCAGCCGCGACTGGCCCGCAGTCGTGTCAGAGCGGGGCGTCGTACCGTACGGGGCCCCCGGCAGGTGCGTATCCCCGTGGGTGGCGGTGGCCCAGCCAGTGGTCCGGTTTTCCATACGGGAGGCGCAGTGCAACGGACTTGAACGCGACCGCCGACAGGACGGTAGAGCCGACGAGCCGGCCCCACCCTGCCGATCGACGGGGGCGACACCGGCCGGGTGGCGGACTCCATGGCTGCCGCGGTCGGGCGGTGCACTTCTGAGGGGAAACCCAGTCGGTTCGTCGTCGAGACGTATCCGCCCGTCGAGACCTCAGACTGCCCAAGCGCAGGCAAGCATTGGCAAGCCTGATCGCCGCGCATTTCCCATTCGCGAAGAAGGCTGTCGGCTGCACATCATGAACCGACCTGCAGATACCACCGCTTGGAGGTCGTCTGACATGGCAAGTTTCGCGAGCTTCTTGTAGCAGGTCAGGGCGGCGGCCATGGACAGGCCTTGGCTCTGCCAGTCATTGCCGACCACGTACGGGATCTTGAGACCATGAGCAGCCCGTGGCAGGCTCATGTCGCATGATCGATGAATTCGCGAAAGACAACCTGCACGGGCGACTGCGGCGGGACCGCGAGGCGCTGCTCTGGAAACTCGACGGCTTGTCCGAATACGACGCCCGCCGACCGTTGACAGCGACCGGGACCAACCTCCTCGGCCTGGTCAAACACGTGGCCACCGTCGAGGCCAGGTACTTCGGCGAGGTCTTCGACCGCCCTTCCCCGGAACCGCTGCCCCGGTGGCAGGACTCCAACGGCAGCGACCTGTGGGCGACCGAGGACGAGACCCGCGATCAGATCATCGGGTTCTACCGGCGCACGTGGGAACACTCGGACGCGACGATCAACGAGCTTCCCCTCGACGCCCCCGGCCACGTGCCGTGGTGGCCGGAGCCTTATGCCGACACCAACCTGTTCGCCATCCTGGTCCATGTCCTCGGCGAGTCCAACCGGCATGCCGGGCACGCCGATATCTTGCGCGAGGGCCTCGACGGCCGGACCGGGTTGCGCCCCGAACACGAGAAGCAGATCGACGAGGAAGCCCGTGCAGCTTACTGCGCGAAGATCGAGCAGGCCGCCAGGTCGGCCGCACCAGCCACAGGTCACGGCTTGGCCATGCTGAGCTCCGAAGCGGTCCGCCACTGACCGTCCTGGCGCATCCTGACCGCATCCTGCCGTCCCTGCTGCATTAAAGCCACGTAAAGATTGCCGAGGGTAGGCAATGTGCGGCAGTCGGTCCCGCTGGCACGATGCCGTTGTCCGGCGCAAACGCGTGCCAAGCGGGGAGGTGCTCATGGGCTTGTTTCTGGGTCTCGGCATCGGGGGAATCGCCCTGCTGGCCTGTTCGCTGGTGTTCGACGGGGTGCTGGAGGGGGTCTTCGACGGCGCCCTGGACGGACTGTTCGACGGATGGCTGTCGCTGCCGGTGGTCGCGGGCTTCGTTTCGATGCTCGGTTTCACGGGGGCGATCGTGCTCGGGGCCACCGGCCTCGGGCCGGGAGCGGCAGCCGCCGCGGGGGCCGTGGCCGGTGCGGGGGCGGGCTGGCTGACGTACCGCTTCAGCCGCGCCCTCGCCCGGGCCGGCAGCGGGGCCGCCCCGCGCGCCGCCGAACTCCTCGGCTCGGCCGGGACCGTGGTCACCGCCATCCCGGCGGGCGGCTACGGCGAGGTCCTGCTGCGCCTCGGTGGCCAGCCGGCCAAGTACGTGGCGACCGCCGAGGGGCCACTGGCCCGGGGCGCGGAGGTCTGGGTGACGGCGACGCCGTCGTCCTCCTCGGTCAGCGTCCGCGCCGTCGAGCGCTGACCGGCCGTTTCGCTTTCTCATCCACCACCGATCTGTCCCCTCGACCGAGAGCGGGCAGGGGGGATCAACCATGAGTTCAGTCGTCATCGCGGTCGTGGGAGTGGTCGTACTCCTCGTCCTGCTCGCCCTGGTCGTCGTCACCCGCTACAAGGTCGCTGGCCCCAGTGAGGCGTTCATCATCACGGGCCGGCGCGGCAAGAAATCCACTGACCCCGACACCGGGCAGATATCCACCGACAACAGCGGTCAGAAGGTCGTGGTCGGCGGAGGCGTGTTCGTCGTGCCCTTCGTCCAGCAGCGCTACTCCCTGGACCTCTCCAGCCGGCACATCCCGATCGCCGTCCGGGGTGCGGTCACGCTGCGCGGTATCAAGGCCAACCTCGAAGGCGTCGCGATCGTCAAGGTCGGCGGCAACGAGGACGCCATCCGCGCCGCGGCCCAGCGCTTCCTCCAGCAGCAGGACGGCATCGTCGGCTTCACGCAGGAAGTGCTCTCCGGAGCCCTGCGCGCGATCGTGGGCCGGATGTCGGTCGAGGACATCATCCGCGACCGCGCCGCCTTCGCAGGCCAGGTCGCGGAGGAGGCCGAGGCCAGCCTGTCCGGGCAGGGCCTGGTGCTGGACGCCTTCCAGATCCAGGACATCACCACCGAGGGCTCCTACCTGGAGGACCTGGGCCGCCCCGAAGCCGCCCGCGCCAAGCAGGAAGCGGACATCGCCGAGGCCAATTCCCGCCAGGCGGCCGAGCAGGCCCGGCTGAAGGCGGAGGAGGAGATCGCGGTCGCGCAGCGCACCCTGTACCTGCGCCAGGCCGAGATCAAGGCGGAGACCGACGCGGCGACCGCCCAGGCGAACGCCGCCGGCCCGCTGGCCGACGCCGACCGCCAGCAGCAGATCCTCACCGAGCAGGAGAAGGTCGCCGAACGGCAGGCCGCACTGACCGACCGCCAGCTCGACACCCAGGTACGCAAGCCCGCAGACGCCCGGCGCTACGAGGCCGAGCAGGAGGCCGAGGCCAAGCGCGTGGCCCGGGTCAAACAGGCCGAGGCCGAGCGCCTGGCGGCCATCGCTGCCGCCCAGGCCGAGGCCGAGCGGGCCCGGCTGACCGGTGAGGGCGAGAAGCAGCGCCGCTCCGCCCTCGCCGAGGCCGAGGCCATCGAGGGCGCCAAGCGCGGTGAGGCCGAACTCTCCCGCCGTGCCGCCATCGCCGACGCCGTCCGCCTGGAGGGCGCCGCCGAGGCCTCCGCCATCGCGGCCAAGGGCTCAGCCGAGGCCGAGGCCATGCAGAAGAAGGCCGAAGCCTTCGAGAGCTACGGCGATGCCGCGAAGATCCAGATGCTGGTCGAGGTCCTCCCGCAGGTCGTCGCCAAGGCCGCCGAACCGCTGTCCGCCATCGACAAGATGACCGTCATCTCCACCGACGGCGCGGGCAAGCTCACCCGCACCGTCGCCGACAACGTCGCCCAGGGCATGGAACTCCTCGGCTCCACCACCGGCGTCGACCTCACCCAGCTCCTGAAGGGCCTCACTGCGCCGAAGCCGGACACGGCCGCAGCGTCCACCCCGGCCAACGGGAAGATCGCCATCAGCGACTGACAGCAGGTCGAACGAACGACAGAACGGGGTCTCGCCGCAAGGAACGCGGCGAGACCTCACGCCATGACGGGGGCTGCCGCCCCAGCTCGTTCGTCCCTACAGCCCTGCCAAGGGCCTGCTCCACGCGATGAGCAAGAAGGGCTCCGACACGCTGCTCGTCATCGATCCGGTGAAGAAGACCATCACCCCGCAGAAGGTCGCCGGCCTTCCCGCGAACAACTGGGTCCTGGGCGCGGTGACCCCGGACGGCGACAAGATGGTGATCTGCGGTCTGGCCAACAGCAAGAGCGCGGTGCTGGACCTGACCGCCGACCCGGTCACGGCGACTTTGCAGAACCCTCCGGGTGCCGGCGGTTGGTACGACTGGTCCTACCACCCCGTCGACGGCCGTCTCTACGCGGTCGACGGCAAGGACGGCTCCCTGCTGTACGCCGACCCGTCCAAGGACCCCCAGAAGGTCGTACTCAAGGAAGGGGTGTTCCCCGAGGCACAGGCCGGTTCCAGCGGGTTCGCCAGCCACTCCGCGGTGTTCTTCGAGGAGCGCGGCCGGCTCACCGCGAAGCTGCTGAATACTGGTGAGGCCGTACCGGTGAGGAGGTGGCGCATCGTCTTCGACGAGGTCGAGGACGCCGTCGTCAAGACCGAGGCCGCGAAGGTCACGAAGGGCGTCCAGGACCACCGGTTCGTCCTGGACACCCCCGGCGACGACCACGTCATCGCAGCGGGGGAGGGCCTGAACGTCGACCTTCGGTTGTACGTCCCCAAGGCGACCCCGCTCAAGAAGCCCTACGAGCTCGGCCACCTCGCCGCCCGACGCCTGGCCTGACTTCAGGACCGCGGGCGTATCCACAACCCCAGGCCCTGCAGGTGGCCTGGGGTTGTCTCCAAAGGTGGGCTCCCAACCGCGGGGACGGCCGACGGCTTGTTGGTACCGGAACAGCCCGGCGGGGTCGTAGCATCGCTTGACGGCGGCCAGGCGGTCGTAGGTGGGGCCGTAGTACGCGTGCTGCCAGTCGGGCACGGCGTCAAAGACGAAGCCTGTGTTGCTGCCGAAGTTGCCGCCTGCCCCTCCCCGACGGGCCCAGAACAGGTCGGCGTTGTCGTCGGCCGCGCGTACAGACGTCCCGTCGGCGAGCGCGATCGGGTCTCGGCCCGCCCCTGGTGGTGGGCCCTTGGCGGGTCCCAGTGGGAGCCGGGCGGACGGTGTCTTCCCGCCCGCACGCTTCCCACTTGCTCCGTCGCCCCGGCTCAGTTCTGCTGGAGCCGCAGTCGGAAGTCCGGGCAGACGTCGGGGTCGCGGTCGTCGTAGACGAAGGTCCGCTTGCCGTCGATGCCGATCGAGAGCTTGTCGAGGGTGTCGCCTGGCAGGAGCAGTTCCGGCTTGTCGAAGTGCAGGCGCAGCAGGGAGCGTCTGCTGGGATTGACGCAGCAAAACCAGACGGCGCCCAGCACGGCAAGGACAGTTATCCCCTTCACGCGGGAAGTTTTGCTCACGGCACTGACAGCGAGGGGCAGTTCACGCCGCGCAGCGACGGAACCGGCTGGCACCGGACTTGGGTCGCTAATCGCGGGCGGCGACACTGATGCTGCTTGTTACGGTCACGCTGCACCCGTGCCGACAGAACGAGGCCAAGTCCACCATGCTCGCAAAGACCTACAGGAGCATCAGGGGCGTGACGTCGAGCTTCGGGGCGGGGGAACTGCGCGCAGTAGTTCCCATAGGGGACGGGAGCCGCTGGCCCACTGGGCCAGGAGGTGGCGGTCGACCAGGTGGAGGCGCTGGGACTTGGCGAAGTCGAGGGCGGGACCGGAGAAGCGGCCGTTGGTGAGCATGACGAGGACCTCGCCGCCGTGTATCTGGCGGCCGGTGCCGTTGAGCACCTGGAGGTCGGGGGTACCGACCGCAGATCCGGACCAGCCGGCCTTGCGGTGCTTGCACTGGATCACCCAACGTCGGCCGTAGGGATCGGTGGCTTTCACATCGGCGCCGTTGTCTCCGCGCCCGCCGACCTTCTGTGCGTCGGAGCAGCCGTCGCGGTACATGAGGTCCCGTACGGCGAATTCGAAGTCGTTGTGGTGGAGGCTGTCGAGGTGCTCGACGGCGTAGCGCAGGCCGTGGGCCCGCACCTGCTCCCAGCGGGCCGCCTCCTGCCGTCGCCGCAGCCAGATGCCGCCCGTGCCAGCTGCGGCCAAGAGGACGACGGCCACGACCCATGGGTGGGCGGCCAGCCAGTTCAGGAGAGCCGCGATCAGGCTGACAGCCACCAGTCCCACGAGCCCGAGCAGGACCAGGCCCTCCGAGCCCGGGTTCCCTCGGCGGCGCGTCGGGCCACTGCGCCTGCGTCGCCTCACGGGCGGGCGCCGGGTCACCGCCCGCTCCCCGTGCTGGGGAAGACGATGGGATAGGAGACGGTGGGTGTCGGCTGGGGCTGCGGCTGCTTCTCCCAGGCCGGCCACTTGATCGGGTAGACCACCGTCGACTGCGGCCGGGGTAACTCCTGCCCGGTCCCGGCGCCCGCCCCGGCAGTCGTGGTGCCGTTGCCGAGGACGAACGCCCCGATCACGAACAGGCCCAGCAGTGCGGTCTCGCGTCGTGCGCCGGCCGGGAGCCGGACGTGTCCTCTTACCGGAGTGCCGTCCGACCGCACGTAGTCCTTGATCCAGGGCACAGCTGTATCCCCCTCACCAGATGCGTTACGCCTCCCTGCGTAACCGACCTATGAAAGCACCCGCCGCTGACAACAGGTCACCTGTTGATCGCTATTCGTGATCGTCTGCTCAATGCTCCGGGCCCGCCTCCCAGGGTGGATCCGACCTGTACCGCCGTACGTGGTGCGGTGGGTGGACCCCTCTGGGCGGCCAACTGGCTCTCCAGGTGCGGCGGTTGGCCATCGCCTTTGGATCGGCGAATGTGCGAATCTCCGGCACGACATGACGCAGGTCACCTGAAATGCGTCTCGCGATTTCGTGCGGCGACCCGTCTGTGTGATGCGTATGGTGCGCCGGAAGGTCTCTGGGCAGGGCGTTCGTGGCAGTTGGGGTACGTGGAGGGCGCGGTAGGGGGCTGAGAGGTCTAGACAATGGCGAAGGCCCAGGTCGCTGACCTGGGCCTTCGTTCAAGAGCGGAAACATGCCCTTGGCCGCGGCGGTGCGGGGTTCGGTCGCACCAGTGTTGACCGCTGTTGACCGCTGTTGACCGCCCTGACTGGCACGTAGTGGCACGCTGGGGCCGAGCTCCACGGCCTGGTCGCCCAGGACCGCCTGATCGTCACAGTCACGAACCTGACAGCATCCGGCAGGCGAGGACACTGCCGAGGCTGGTGGTGCATCTGTTGACGGCCGACAGCCTCGGCCCCAGGTCAGGGGCTGGGCAGCAGCTCGAGCCCGAGCCTTCGGGTCGTGGTCAGGCTGTCGGGCGTTCCTGCGAGGGGTACGGAGGGAAGGCGAAAGACTGAGGATCACCGGTGGGCCCGCAAACGGATTACCTCCGCATGTGTGCTGAATGCGTTCCGGGGCGGTCTGCCCGCCAGGGCGCCCGCCGGCGGACTCGTACAGCTGACGCCCGACGTACTGCCGACCGTGCAGCGAGGGGAGGTGGCGGGGCGTTGAGCTGGGGCTTCACGTTTCGATGATTGCCTTTCCGAGGCCACGTGCTCTTGTCAGACAGGTACGCGGCGGTTTTGGTGCGGCGTCCCTTTCGCGTCCGCCGACCTGCGCGTGCGCGCGAGGAGAGATACAAGTAAGAAGGGAGCCGACGCGACGGATACGAGGATTTCGCCGGCCTGCGGTCTCTGCTGAGTCTCCTCAGCCCCCGAGAGCCCCAGGGCAGGATGGGCGATGAATGGACATGGAAAATGCAGGCCCCCTCCGAAAGGGCCTCGATCAGTTCCCGGATCAGGCCACCTCGGCTACGGCAGTCGTCGACGCGCGGGGGATGGTGACGGGGTGGAGTTCCGGCGCACAGCGGTTGCTCGGGTACTCGTACAGGGACGTCGTAGGGCGTCCCGCGGCACGTCTGCTCGGCGGGAACGCGGACGCCGAAGTGCTCTTCGCCGCGGTTCTCGAGGGCCCTGGGCCGACCCTGCTGCGGCACCAGGACGGCCACCACATGGATGCCGAGCTGCAGGCGTACGCGTCACTCGATCGCGAGGGCAACACACAGTGGCTCATCATGATCACGCCGCAGCAGCAGCGGCGTCCACACAAGGACGAGGCGACGACAGAGGAGGCCTTCGCACAGTGCCACCTCCCTGTGATGATCTACGACGCCGAGTTGCGGGCCTTGCGGGGGAGCGCCGGTGCGGCCCGCGAACTGGGCCTCACGGATGAGCAGATGCGCGGTCGGCGGGTCACCGACATCCTGCCTCCCCACATCTGCACCACGGTCGAAGAGGGCATGCGCCGGGTCTTCGAGACGGGGGAACCGGAGCGGTTCCAGGTGCATGGCCGACCGCGGCGCGAAGCCCGCGACAGATACTGGGCCGTCTCCGTTTCCCCCCTGAGGGACCTGGACAGACAGGTACGACACGTGCAGCTCATCGCGCTCGATGTCACCGAACAGCACCAGGCCCGGGAACGGCTCGCCTTGCTGAACGACGTCAGCGCACGGGTGGGCAGCACCCTCGACGTGATGCGCACGGCCCAGGAGATGGCCGACGTGGCGGTCGGGCGGCTCGCCGACTTCATCAGCGTCGACCTGCTGGACGGGCTGTTCCGCGGCGTCGAGCCCAGGCCGTCCGCCACCGGCTCCGTAGCCCTGCGCCGCGCCGCGCAGGGGTCCGTCCTCCCCGGTACCCCCGAGTCGCTGATCCAGCCGGGCGAGGTGGACTACTACCCGGAATCCTCGCCCCCGGCCCGCTGCCTGAATACGGGCCGGTCGTCGCTGCACCGCACCCTGGACGAAGCCATCGAGAGCTGGCAGGTCGCCGACCCCGAGCGCGCAGGAAAGGTCCGCGACTTCGGGATGCATTCGATCATGGTCATCCCGCTGTGCGCCCGCGGCATCACGCTTGGCGTGGCCGTACTCGTCCGCCACCGCTGCCGGGACTCCTTCGACGAAGACGATCTGCTCCTTGCCGAGGAGATCGCCGCACGCGCTGCCGTGGCCGTGGACAACGCCCGACGCTTCACCCGCGAGCGAGCCACCGCTCTGGCCCTGCAACGAAGCCTGCTGCCACAGCGACTCCCTGCCCAGGAGGCCGTGGAGGTGGCCTACCGCTACCTCCCGGCCCGGTCCCGGGCAGGGCTGGGCGGCGACTGGTTCGATGTGATCCCGCTGTCGGGCGCACGGGTCGCCATGGTCGTCGGAGACGTGGTGGGCCATGGTCTGCGTGCCTCCGCCACCATGGGGCGGCTACGGACCGCGGTACGCACCCTGGCGGACGTCGACCTGCCCCCCGAGGAGCTCCTCGTCCATCTCGACGACCTTGTCACCCACCTCAGGGCGGAGGAGGACGCGGCGGATCCCGAGGCTGAGATCGTCACCGATCTGATCGCCACATGTCTGTATCTGGTCTACGACCCGGTCTCGGGTCGCTGCGCCGCCGCAGGCGCGGGCCACCCCCCGCCCGCCGTGATCACGCCCGACGGCAAGGCGGAGTTCATCGATCTTCCTGTCGGCCCGCCGCTGGGAGTCGGCGGGCTGCCTTTCGAAGTGGTCGAATGGGAAGTGCCCCGAGGCAGCATCCTCGTGCTGTACACGGACGGCCTTGTCGAGGTCCCCGAACAC
The DNA here is from genome assembly GCF_040612395.1 of Streptomyces sp. NPDC006430. NCBI lineage: Bacteria > Bacillati > Actinomycetota > Actinomycetes > Kitasatosporales > Streptomycetaceae > Streptomyces > Streptomyces sp. NPDC006430. The sequence continues at coordinate 17,256 of NZ_JBEXQA010000012.1, read as the reverse complement.
GACCTCGGCAAGGGCATGGCGCTACTGCGTCGGCGGCTGGAGCGCCCTGCTCACTCGCTGGAGGCTACCTGTGACGACCTGGTCCAGAATCTGCTCCCCGCACAACCGGCCGATGATGTCGCACTGCTCGTCGCCCGCACCCGGGTCCTCGACGCGGGTCAGGTGGCCACCTGGGATCTGCCTTCCGACCCGGCCGCCGTGGCCGACGCCCGTGACAAGGTCTCCCGCCGCCTCGCGGACTGGGGACTGCATGAGGTGGTGTTTACCGCCGAGCTGGTGGTGAGTGAACTGGTCACCAATGCGATCCGGTACGGCACCCCTCCCATTCAGCTGCGCCTGATCCGCGACACCGTGCTCATCTGCGAGGTCTCTGATGGCAGCAGCACCGCCCCGCACATGAGGCGAGCGCGCATATTCGACGAAGGCGGGCGCGGGCTACTGCTCGTCGCTCAGTGCGCTGAGCGCTGGGGAACACGCCACCGGGCCGGTGGGAAGTCGATCTGGGCGGAGATCGGCGTTCAGGACGATCGATCCTGACGGTGCCCGGCCGCCTGCGGCCACAACCGCCCCTGGCCTCGTCTTGACCGCTGTTCACCGCCCCTCTGGCACGTTGCGGCACTGAGCGGGCCCGCCGGAGCCGTTTCTCCCCGCCGTAGCCCTATGCGTCGACCGCAGCAGGGTCGAGGGAGTCGACGTCCTCCATGAAGGACAGCATCCGGGCGTTGACCACGTCGGGGTGGTCGATCTGCGGGCCGTGCCCGGTCGCGGTGATGATCTCGGCGCGGGCTCCGGAGACGAGGCGCGGTACGCGTTCCAGCTGTCGCTTGGGGTGTACGAGCAGGCTGTGCTTGCCCATGATGACGTAGAGCGGGGTCCGGATGGACCGCAGCGCGTCCTCGGCCAGCGGTAGGGGTGCGGGGCGGCGTATCCGGTACGCGCGGGCGCCGAGCTGGATCCACTCGCGCATCTCGGGGATGGCGAGGACCGGCTGGTCCAGCCACTTGGCGAGCCGGGGGCGCAGGGCCTTGGGGGCGAAGGTGGCGAACAAGCTGATGAAGATCCAGACGAAGAAGCGCAGGCCCACTTTCTCCAGGCCGCCGGGGTCGAGGGCGGTGACCGAGGCGAGCCGCTCGGGGCGCCGGTGGGCCTGGTTGAGCACGAGCCAGCCGCCGTAGGAGGAGCCGACGAGGTGGACCTTGTCGAGGCCCAGCGCGTCGAGGGCCTCGTCCATCCACTGGGCGGCCCGCTCGGGCTGCCACATGGGCTCGCGGTGGACGCTGCGGCCCGCGTCGCCGGGGGTGTCGAGGGCGTAGACCGGGCGGTCGAGGCTGAGCCCGGGGGTGTTGGGGAACCACATGGCGGAGGAGTAGGCCGCGCCGTGGATCAGGACGATCGGCGTCCGGGACTCGGCTGCGGGGTCCGTGGGACCGTACCGGTAGACGTGCGTGGTGCCGAAGGCGGTCTCCACGTCGCTCTCGGAGCGGACGGGTGCCCCCATCGCGTAGAGCACGTCGGCGGCGGCGAAGTAGCGGTCGCGCAGGGTGTCGTTGACGTAGCGGCCGACATCGCGGCGTACGCGGGCGGTGGTCTCGGGCACGGTGGCACCTCCTGTGAAGATCCGTTCTTCGTGGTACGACCGTACCACGTGTGTGGTACAGCGGTATCATGAAGGATCGGGGGAGCGGACCGCGAACCCACCACCGACGGGCGGAGACACGGGAACATGCCGAAGCGTGTGGATCACGAGGAGCGGCGCGCCCAGATCGCCGAGGCGCTCATCCGGGTCGCGGGGCGGCGAGGGCTGCACGCCGTCGGTATGCGCGACGTGGCCGCGGAAGCCGGCGTGTCGCTGCGGCTCGTGCAGTACTACTTCGAGACAAAGGAGAAGCTGCTCTTCTACGGCCTACGGCACCTGACCGACCGCTTCACTGCGAGGGTGGGCGCCCGCCTGGCCGCCGCTGGGCCGGGCCCCGGCCCGCGCGCGACCATCGAGGCCCTGCTGCTGGCCGCCCTGCCGACCGACGAGGAGAGCCGCACCTTCCACCTGCTCTACAGCTCGTACGCGATCCTGTCGGTCACCGACGCGGCGCTGGCCGCCCAGCCCTTCATCGACAACCCCGACGCCGCGGAGAACGCCCTGACCGGACTCCTTGAACAGGCGCACGAGGCCGGCCTGGCCGACCCGGGCGCCGACGCGCGCACGGAGGCGATCAGCCTGCTCGCGATGGCGGCGACCATGGGTACCAGCATCCTCGTGGGCCAGCGGAGTCCGGAGTCCGCGATCGCGGTGCTCCGTCACCACCTGGACCGGATCTTCACGACTGCCGAGACGCCCGAGAGGGGAGCGGGATCAACCTGATGTGTCGCGAAGCACTCGCACGCGGCGCCCAGTGTGGTGTCTATCCGGACCGGCCCGACGGACGTGGAGCAGCAGCGTCCTGACCGGATGACGCGCGGATTTCCCACGTCGCCGGAGCGCCAACTGCGGGCCACGTGGGGGACCATGTGGTGCACAAGTGGTGCGAGGCTCCGGAACCGGATCAGGCAACAAACAAGCCCCAGGTCGCTGACCTGGGGCTTTGCAATGGAGCGGATGACGGGAATCGAACCCGCGCCATAAGCTTGGGAATCACCCGGCACTTGACCATGTCTATGGCTGCTGACCTGCGAAGACACGTATTGGCGGGGCCTTCGCGGGTGCCTCGTCCGGCCCCTTGCTGACCGATGTTTACCGCTGCTACTGGCACGTTGTGGCACGCGCCGCTGGATGGATCGGGACCTGAGCAGCGCGATGAGGGCCCGCAACCGTCAGAGGTTGCAGGCCCTCCGTGCGTTTGTCAGTCAACGAGGTAGTGGGCCTCGAAGTCGGCGACGGTGGAGTCGTACAGCTCGCCTACCAGTTTCAGTGCGTACCGGCGGAAGACTGCAGCGCTGGCGCGGCGGGCGCCTCGGTTGTGGGCGTCGGCTTTGTCCCACCGACCAAGAAGTAGCGCTCCTAGTCCTCCGCCCCGAGAGTCTCCATGGCGCTGACCCCCTGACGGCACGACCAGCAGAACACACCGGGCTTCTGCAGAGACGCCTCCGTCCCGGGTTCCGCGCCCCGGACGTTCAGGTGGTGGCCCGTACTGAACACCAGGCGCAGCGCACCGGACTTGAACGCGACCGCCGACAGGACGGTGGAGCCGACGAGCCGGCCCCACCCGTCACCGGTGACCGCTGCGGCCCCCGGAGCGGTCGCCGGCCCCTCCGTCAGGAGTGCGGGGCCGGCGACCGTGAGCACCACCTCGTCGGCGAACGTCACCGAGAGGGCCGCTTCCGTACGGCGGACGGCCAGCACCGGGGTGCCCCGCAGTCCGATGAGCCAGCGGTCGCCGAGGTCCTCGATCACGGCAGGTCCGGCAGGTGGTCGAAGATGTTGCCGATGCTGTCGCCCGGCGAGCCATCGGGCATCTGGGGGTGCACCTCTCCGGTCTTGGGGTCGATGAGCATGTCCGGGTTCTTGTTGCCGCCGATCCCGCGCCACGCTCCCTGGGCCTTCACCTTGTGGATCGCATCCTTGATCTGCTTCACCGAATAGCCGGTCGCCTTCGCGATGGCGGCCGGCCTGCTGCACAGTCCATTGGAATTGTGGACCAGGACCGGCGTGGCGCCGGCGAGCACGTAGTACGTGTGCAGGTCATTGACCGTCAGATTGTACGCGCCCTGGAGTTCCTTCCAGTGCGTGACCTTGTCGATCGCGACGGTGCTGCCCTCCGGCGTGCGGAGGGTGTCACCGGAGTTGAGGTCGGCGGCGTCCGTCCACTGCCCGCGGTTCTCCACCCAGAACGGGTGGTGGTCGGTGGCGGTGAGGGAGCCCGCCCCCTGACCGACGGTGATGCTGGTGAAGTCACGGTCGTCGGGGGTGTAGATCGTGCCGTCGACCCGGCGGGGGCCGCTGGCGCCCGTCTCGGGATCGGCGGCGAGGACGGTGTCGCCGGCCTTGATCTGTTCGATGGCCGGGTCGCCCCGTCACCCATCAGCACCGGCGTGCCGGCCGGGAAGCTGTTGAAGCGACGCCGCCCGCCCGCTCATGCGCCGCCACATCCCGGTCCCCGAGCGCCGAGCCGCCCTCTGGATCGAGACCGCCCGCGCCTATGCCCAGCAGGGCCGTCTCGCCGACGGCTATCAGGCCCTGCGGATCGCCGAGACCTGCGCCGCCCAGGACGTACGCCGTCCTGCCGTCCGCGAGCTGGCCGCCCGGGACCGCCGTCGTACGCTGCCAGAGCTCCACCACTTCAGCCGCCGACTGGGAGTACCCGCGTGACCGAGCCGCAGCGCAAGCCCTTCCTGTACGTGGTCGTGTGCGCGGCCGGGGTCGCCGACGATGTCGGCAGACTGATCACCGCTGCACACGAGCGGGGCTGGGATGTGGGAGTGGTCGCCACACCCCAGGGGCTCGGCTTCCTGGACGTCGCGGCTGTCGAGGACCAGACCGGGTACCCGATCCGCTCGGCGTGGCGTTCACCCGGCGAGGCACGGCCGTTCCCGCCGGCCGACGCCATCGCCGTCGCACCGGCCACCTTCAACACGGTCAACAAGTGGGCGGCCGGTTTCGCGGACAACCTCGCTCTCGGCATCCTGTGCGAGGCCACCGGCATGGGAATCCCGACCGTGGTCCTTCCGTACGTGAACAGCGCCCTCGCTGCCCACCGGGCGTACCAGAGAAGCCTGGCCGAGCTCCGCGAGATGGGCGTCCTGGTCAGCAGCTACCAGCCTCACCCTCCCAAGTCCGGCGGAGGCGCCGACCGCTTCCACTGGCCGGAGGCGGTCGAACTCCTGGCCCCAGCAATCCGCGCGGAGGCCGAACGTCCTTGAGTTACCTCACGGCTGGCGTGGACCGTGCAGGTGCTCGAAGGCATCGGCATTACTGGACGAGGCGGAGCACCGGCCTTTGCTCCTGGACACCCAGCAGATCTCGAACTCGCTTGTTGGTCCACGCCAGTTCATGCGCCAGCTCGGAAACGGAGAGATTCGTTTCCTTAGCCGCCAGGTCGAAGGCCTGACCGAGCAGCGAGGGCTGCTCACCGGGGAAGTTCGAGACCGATTCCGGCGTGAAGCCGGGCTGGCCATCGAGCGCGCGCAGGCGTTGGTACGTCCTGCTGGCGGTGGCGTCGGAAATCAGTCCCAGCTCGCGGCATCGGTAGACGAGCGACTGGAGGGAGACCCCCCAGACTCCTCTCAGCTCTGCCAGCCGTGCGATATCCATCCGCCTGGGCAGCAAGGGCAGGATGCTGGACTGAGGGGTCAGGAACTCGGCCGCGAACGCGTCGGCCTCCTTCTCCTGGCGGCTGTCACCGGTGGCGTCGCCGTGAAGCACGAGGTGCCCCAGTTCATGGGCGGCGGTGAACCGGTGCCGGTAGATGTCGTCCGCCCGGTTGGCGGTCAGAACGACAAGAGGCCGTGCGGCCCGCGTGGAAAACGCGTCCACGCTCGCAGCGGAAGGATCACTGGCAGGCGGCATCACCACCACGATCCCATGGGACTCCATCCGCCTCACCAGGTGCGTGACAGGGCCGTCGCCGAGACCCCAGCGCCTGCGCAGTTCACGGGCGGCGGACGCGGGATCGGTGGACAGCTCCTCGCCGGGGTGGACCTCCCCGCCGGCGAAGCCGGGCAGATCCACAAGGGGCAACTGGATCCGCTGTTCCAGCGCGTAGGTGAGCTCCCAGACTTGCTCGGCGAAGGCGAGAGCGCGCTCTCGCTGGGACTTCGGCGTGCTGCGCAGGCTTCGGAAGTGCGCCATGGAGGCGTCGAGCCGGTTGGCCGGCCTTCCGAGCAGGAAGAACGTCACCGGAACCCCGAGGATCTCCGCGAGGCGGGGGATCAAGTCAGGCCGTGGCTTCGAGACCCCCGTCTCGTACTGACCCACCGCGGCAGGCGTCACCCCGAGCTGTGCCGCCACATCCTTCTTCGTCATCTCCGCCAACCGGCGGGCTTGTGTCAGCCGGGTGGGATCGAAGCCGTCGGAGATGGCACGCGGCGTGGCGCCTCGTTCTTCCGTACCGGGAATCAGGTCTTGCTTAGTGAGTCGCATCGTCTTCGCTGGTCTGGTCCTCGACGGGTTCTGCCTCGGTCTGGGCGGGCACGTGCAGAGCCCGGTCCGAGGCGATACGAGAGGACAGCGTAAGGGTGGGTTCGGTTCCGTCGGCGAAGCTGGTGTGCGCCGTGATCTGGTGCGGAATGCTGATCGGCCGCGGCGTGTACGAAGTGACCGTCTGTGGCAGGTGGAGCGGCTCGGGATCGGTGGCCCACTCCAGCTGCCGGTTCATTCCGAGGGCTGCGATGCCCCAGTACGCCTCGAGCAGCTCGGAGGCGTTGCAGGCGAAGGGCACCAGGATCAACTGGGTGCCCTGTGGGACGGTCGCCAGAGCGCCGCGCGGTTCGGCGGTCGGGATAGCCGTCCCGAAGTCGAGGTCGAACGGGTCCTGGGTGTGCTTCGGCGCCGGTGCGAAGGTGAAGAGCTCCCGTACCAGCCGCGACTCGCTGGGGATGCGCGCGCTGCGCACGTCCGACTTGGTCTTGGCGTACCGGAACGGGTAGAGCAGCCCGTTGCCGATGAGCATCAGCTCGTAGGAGAACCCGAACGGCTGGACCGCGCGGACACCGGGCAGCTCCTTGAGTTCGTCCTGCAGGCGTTCGTACTGGTTCTCATACCGGGTGGTGCCGTAGGTGCGGGTGGTACGGGATGCCGCTTGTTCCTGCGCGGCCTGTGCGTTGGCCTGCATGTTGCGAAGGCCCTGTCCGACGGCGAGGCGTACAGCTGCGGCCTGATCGCCAAACACGTCGGTCGCCCACGGCGACTGAGGCACACTCATGCGGACGACTCCTAGGGTCGGACTACGCATCGAAGCATTCCAGTGCGGTCCTGACTTTAGTTGGTGTCGAAGAATTTGCACAACAGCTTCCGTGGTCGGCGTGGTCGACGCCTGTGGGCTATCGCTGGGGCTAGCTCTACCGCACCTGACGCGTGGCGTCCCTCGCATGGCCGAACGTCGTTCATCACTGGGCAGCCGTCCACGCCAATGACGGCTGGCTGCTGCACTGCGACCGTCAACAAGCAAGGAAACAAAGCGAAATGATCGAACGAGTCCGAGCCGTCCTCGTCACCGCGGACGACACGATGCTGGTCATCCGCCGCACCAAGCCCGGCATCCCGACGTACTGGGTGCTCCCCGGCGGCGGCGTCGAGGAGAGCGACGAGTCCCGGGAGGCCGCACTACACCGGGAGATCCACGAGGAGATCGCGGGGAAGGCCGACATCATCCGTCTCCTCCACACCATGGAGTCCGACGACGAGCGTCAGATCTTCTACCTCGCCCGCATCGCGACGTGGTCCTTCGAGGACCGGACCGGTCCCGAGTTCAGCGCTGAGGGCCGCGGCGAATACGCGCTGGAGGAGATCCCGCTGACCGTGGAAGGGCTTGACGGCATCGACCTCAGGCCCGACGAGATCGCCCACGTCCTGCGGGGCGCCGTCAGCGCCGGCACCCTCGGGGACGAGGCCACGGTGTAGCCCTTCGGCCACGTGGGCATGCCGCCGGGGCCAACGCTGAAGGCGTTGGCCCCGGCGGCGTTTACCGAGTGCGGCGCTGCTGGGTGCTGCGAGCTGCTCGGTCTCGGACTGGCGTGGGCGCCGGCTGCCGGGGGGCGGGCTGCAGAGACAACTCGGCGAGGTGGCGTAGGCGCCAGACCAGCACTTCGCTGACGGATGTAGCGGTGGCCAGCTCGCGCTGGACTGCCGCCTCGGCGAGCAGGGCGGCTGGGTCGCGCCTGGCCGTTGCGGCGTCGGCGAGGGTGGCAGCGAGCGCGGGCCAGCCGGGCTCGGCCAGGATCTGATCGGCCAGATCCGGGAGGGTACGTCGCAGCGTGGCGGTGTGCCGGTGCAGCGCGGGCCGCGGGAGCATGTGGCCTCGCTGAGTGAGGGTGGTCAGGGGCTGTGCGGCGGCGGCTTCGTAGGCGGCGCGTAGGCGCACCATCCACCTGCCGACATTCCTCTACATGGAGGTCAAGCGGCACCTGGACTGGTTCGCGGAGAAGGAGCTCGATGGCCTGCTGTTCGTGGGGGAGAAGGGGGCGCCGTTCCGGCGCACCACCTTCGGCCGGAAGTGGGCCAAGGCCCGTGCGAGGGTCGGCCTGCCAAAGGACTTCCGCTTCTACGACCTGCGCCACACCGGCCACACCCTCTCCACGCAGTCCGGCGCGACCCTCAAGGACACGATGGTCCGCGCCGGCCAGTCCTCGGAGAAGGCCGCGATGATCTACCAGCACTCCGACGACGAACGTCAGCAGGAGGTCGCTGGAGGCATCGACGCGCGGGTCCGCTCGGCCCGCGAGAAGGCGGGGCGAAGCCGAGGCCGCGACTTGCGCGGGAAGCCTGACCGTCGGCGGGTGGAAAGGCCGACGGTCGCCTCCACCCGCCGGGCCCGTGCGCTTACTCTTCCCGTCTTCCTGCCTGCGTCGGGGCCCGCTCGCGCACGAGGCGCAGCTCCTCGCGCTTGAGGAGGATCTCCTCATCGACGCTCTGCGAGGTGCGCTGGGGTGGAGCCGGGCAGCAGACGCCTTGTTTCTGCATCGGGCGGGAGGTGCTGGCCGCGGTGCTGGACCGCGAGCCGCACCTGGCCATGGACCGGCCGGGGCTGCTCGTGTTCGCGGAAAAGGGCTTCGCGTCCAAGGAGTTCGAGGCTGATCTGGCCTTCCGGGGTGCGGAGTTGCTGCGGCCGTCGTTCAAGCGCGAGAAGAAATGTAAGGGCGAGAACCTCGTCAAGTCGGTGCGGCAGTTGCCGGAACCCCAGAATTTCAGTGATCTTCCAGGGCCGACGGCATCTGAAGTGTGTGTCGCGGGTTCGTCCGTGTCGGAAGGCGGGCGGAGGCGGGTTCCGCTCGGCCCCTGTTGAGATCTTGCTACCGATCGGTTGATGAAGATCACGCAACGATGCCTCGCTCGTGATCCGATTCTGGCCGATTGAAGATACTTTTCAGCCTCACCGGAATATTGCATTCCCCTTGCCGCCTGTAGATCACATGCGGTCAAGCGCCTGCTTGAAGCTCATTTCTTGGGGGAACTTGCTTTCCCAGTCATACCGGTAGGGCCCACCCGGCCGTACCCCCTCCCGCCGCGTCACCGCGGTGGGCCTGGCGGTCCTGATGGCCGCCACGTCCCTCTACGGCGCCGAGTCCGCGCTCGCCACCGTCCGCCCGCAGGCCGTCGACCGTGCACCGGTGACGAGTAGGCCCGCGCCGGCCTTCGCCGCCGACATCCCCTCCGCCCGCGTGGCGGCCCGGCTCTCCGGCAAGCGCGTCGAGGCGTTGTCCGAGCGCACCGAGTCCTCGACCACCTGGGTCAACAAGGACGGTTCGCTGACGACGGAGCTGACCGCCGGACCCGTGCGGTTCAAGGACGCCGAGTCCGGCGAATGGCGCGATGTCGACGTCGACCTGACGGCCCTGTCGGACGGTTCCGTCGCCGCCAAGGCGCACCCCCGTGGGCTCCGGCTCTCCGGCAAGTCCGACGCCAAGGCCACCGACCTGGTGACCCTCGGCTCCGGGGACGAGGCGATCACCCTTCAGTGGCGGGGTGGCCTTCCCGCGCCGAAGCTGGACGGCACCCGGGCCACGTACGCCGACGCCGTGCCCGGCGCGGACGTGGTCGTGGAAGCCACCCGCACCGGCTTCGAGCAGTTCGTGGAGGTCAAGGCCAAGCCTGCGGCGGGCTTCTCGTACACCCTGCCGCTGAAGGCCAAGGGCCTGAAGGTCACGCAGCAGGCCGACGGCAGCGTGGTGTTCACCGACAAGAAGAACAATAAGACCGCGGTCATGCCCGCCCCGTGATGTGGGACGCCACCGTCGATCCGGTCTCGGGCGAGCACAACCGCCGGGTCAAGGTCGCCATGAAGGTGGTCCAGAAGGGCTCCTCCGTCGATCTGGTCGTCAGCCCGGACGCGAAGTTCCTGGCTGACCCGAAGACCACGTACCCGGTCACGGTGGACCCGTCCACCTCGGCGCTCTCCAACCTCTTCGACACCTACGTGCAAGTCGGTGAGACGGTCGACTGGTCGAACGACACCGAGCTGGACCTCGGCAACCCCGGTACGAAGAACGCCGACGACACCTACCGCACCGCGCGTTCCTTCATCTCGTGGAACACCGCGCCGATCTCCGACGCACTCGTGATGGACGCGCAGCTGTCGCTGTACAACTTCCACTCGGACAACACCGACTGCACCGGTCAGCCCTGGGAAGTCTGGTCCACCGGTGCCGCGTCGACCTCCTCGCGCTGGACGGCGCAGCCGGCCTGGACCGCGAAGAAGGCCACGTCCACCGAGACCAAGGGCCGTGACGCCTGCGGCGGTGACGGCTGGGTCAACGCCGGCGTGACCACGCTGGTTCAGGAATGGGTGTCGGCCAAGGCCGCCACGGGCAACATGGGCCTGCGCGCGACCACCGAGTCGACCACGCCCGGCTGGAAGCAGTTCAACTCCGCCAACGCGGCGTCGAACGTGCCGAAGCTGACGGTGACCTACAACTATCGTCCCCGCACCGGCACCAAGCAGGAGGCCGGCCCGCCGTACTTCTCCTACGGTGGCGCCTACACCGTCAACACGGTCACCCCGACGCTGCGTGACACCTTCACCGACGTCAACGGCGACAAGGTCAACGGCACCTTCGAAATCCGCGACTCGGTCACCGACACCCAGGTCGGCAACTACCTCGTCTCCCCCTGGGTGAACTCCGGGCAGGTCGCCCCTGTGACCGTCCCGGCCGGAGTGCTGGCCAACGGCAAGACGTACAAGTTCCGCACGACCCCGTACGACGGCACCCACTACAACCTGGGCTGGTCGGAGTGGAAGACCTTCACGGTCGACACCACCGCCCCCTCCGCCCCCACCGGCGTCACGTCGACGGACTACCCGTCCAGCGACTGGGTCAAGGGCGCCGGCCAGGCCGGAACGTTCAACGTGACGCCGCCTGCCGTCGACCACAACTGGCTCGAATGGTCCCTGGACGGCGTGACCTGGAACAAGGTCGACACCGGCGGCGCCGCCGGTGCGAAGGCGATATCCGTCGCCCCGCCCAAGGACGGCACGCACACCCTCCAGGTCCGCACGGTCGACAAGGCGGACAACAAGTCCGAGCCGATCGAGTACACCTTCCACGCCGGCCCCGGCGGCTTCGTCCAGCCCGGCGACGGTGAGATCACGGCACGCCGGCTCCCGCTCGTCGCCGAGGCCGACGCCACCAAGTACGACCAGGCGTCCTTCTCCTGGCGCCGCTCCGAGGCCGACCCCTGGGTGCAGATTCCGGCCGGGCACGTCACCTCCGCCGGCACCCCGCTGACCGCCTGGCCCGTCCCGCTGACCGGTGGCAAGAACGCACCGCTGGTATGGAACGCCACCGACACCGTCACCCCCGACGGCACCGTCCAGATCAAGGCCGATTTCACCGGCCCCAACAGCGCCTCCGGCAGCACACAGTCGCTCACCGCGGTCATCGACCGCAACGCGGAAGGCGCCGACTCGGACGAGATCGGCCCCGGCACGGTCAACCTGCTGACCGGCGACTACACGCTCTCCGGCACCGACGTCTCCGCCCTGGGCCTGTCGGTCTCCCGCACGGCCTCCTCCCGCACTCCCGGCAAGGGCGCGGGGCAGGAGGGCCAGGCGGCCATCTTCGGCAAGGAATGGGTCTCCGGAGCCACCGCCGAGCGCGTCGAGTCCGACTACACCTACGTCCGCCGGGTCTCCGACACGGCCGTGGACGTCGTGACCACCGGCGGCGACTCGATCCACTTCACCGCGAACGCCGCGCAGAACGGCTGGATCCCCGAGCCCGGTGCCGAGCAGCTGGTGCTGACCGGCAGCGTCACCGGCTCCTTCGCGCTCACCAACAACCAGGGCACGGTCACCACCTTCACCAAGACCGCCCCGGCCGTCGCCACCTGGCAGGTCTCCAGCATCGTCCAGGACGGCCTGACCAACTCCACGACGACCACGCTCTCCGAGACCGTCGTCGTCAACGGCACGACGTACGCGCGCCCCAAGCGCATTGCCGCCCCCACCTCGGCGGCGAGCGCCGGAACCTGCACCTCGGCGCCGGACACCAAGGGCTGCCGGGTGCTGGAGTACGCCTACGCCAACACCACCACCGCGACCTCCCTGGTCTCCGGCGACTTCGCCGGCCAGGTCAAGGAGATCAGGCTGTGGTCCACCGAGCCCGGTGCGGTCGCCGCGACCGCCAAGATCGTCGCAAACTACCTCTACGACGACGCGGGCCGGCTGCGCCAGTACTGGAACCCGCAGATCAGCCCCGCCCTGAAGACCGAGTACGGCTACGACTCGGCGGGCCGCGTCACCGGGCTCACCCCGGCCGGCGAGCTGCCCTGGACCTTCACCTACGGCCAGGCGGGCAGCTCCGCCACCGCCGGTGACGGCATGCTGCTGAAGGCGTCCCGCTCCGGGCTCGCCCAGGGCAGCGCCGATGTGGAGCAGGGCACCGCCCAGATCTCGGTCGTCTACGAAGTGCCGCTGACCGGTGCGAAGGCCCCGTACGCCATGGGCGCCACGGATGTCCGCACCTGGGGGCAGGTGGAGGCGCCCACCGACGCCACCGCCGTCTTCGCCCCCGACAGCGTCCCGGCCACCAACTCGGGCGACACCCTCACCGCCACCTCCTACGGCCGTGCCGGAATCCACTACCTCGGGGTATCCGGCCAGGAGGTGAACACGGCCGCCCCCGGCGGCCACATCACCAGCCGCGAGTACGACCGGTTCGGCAACTCCGTGCGCGAGCTGACCGCCGCCAACCGCTCGCTGGCCCTCGGCCTGACCGCCTCGGACCGCGCCAAGCAGGCCAAGCAGGCCGAGCTGGGCATCGCGCAGCTGGCGTCCGGTGACCGCGCGAACCTGCTGTCCACCACCTCGGTCTACGACGGCACCGGCATCCGCGAACTCGCGGAGTTCGGCCCGCTGCACCGGATCGACCTCACGGCGGACCTGAAGGACGGCGCCACCGTCCTGGTCCCCGCCGGCACCCCCGTCACCGCCCGCTCCTGGACGGTCAACGAGTACGACGCGGGCCGCCCCACCGACGGCACCGCCAAGGTCAAGAACCAGATCACCAAGGTCACCACGGGCGCCCAGGTGCGTGAGCACCCGACCGTCCAGGGCGAGGCCCGCGTCGCGCAGACGGTCTACGACTGGGCCAAGGGCCTGCCCACCCAGCAGATCAAGGACCCGGCCGGACTGGCCATCACCGAGAAGACCGAGTACGACGCCCAGGGCCGCGTCACCAAGAAGCTGCTGCCCGGCGCCAGCGGCACCGACGCCGCCACCCGCGTGACCACCTACTGGTCCGGCACCGGCACCGGCACCTGCCAGGGCCGCCCGGAGTGGGCCGACCAGGTCTGCACCACCGGTTCGGCGGGCGCCATCACCGGCGGCGGCACCAACCCCTCGCAGCTGCCGACCACCACCACCGAGTACGGCTGGTGGGGCACCCCGGCCAAGAGTACCGAGACCGCGAACGGCACCACCCGGACCACCACCACCTACGACGAGGCGGGCCGCCCGACCAAGGTCACGATCACGGCGGGCATCGGCCAGGCCGTCCCCGAGGCGACCACCGAGTACGACACGGCCACCGGCCGCCCGGTGAAGACCACCTCCCCGACCGGGGGCACGATCACCAGGGCGTACGACAGGCTGGGCCGCCAGATCTCGTACGGCGACGCCGACGGCGGCATCACGACGACCGAGTACGACCTGCTCGGCCGCCCTGTCAAGATCACCGACAACGCACCGTCGACCACCACCCTCACCTACGACACCACGGCCGACCCCCGCGGCATGGCCACCGCGACCAGCGACTCCGTCGCCGGCGCATCCGCGATCACCTACGACGCGGACGGCCTGGTCAGCACCGAGAAGCTGCCCGGCGGGTACACCCTCGGCATCGTCACCGACTCCACCGGCGCCACCACCGCCCGCACCTACACCCGGGACAGCGACGGCACGACCGTCTACACCGACACGGTGGCCCAGTCCGCGCACGGTCAGGTCGCCACCCACGCGGGCTGGTCCGGACAGTCCTACGGCTACGACGCCGCCGGCCGCCTCAAGACGGTGGACGACACCGCCGACACGGTCTGCACCCGGCGCACGTACGCCTTCGACAACCGCAGCAACCGCACCTCGCTCATCCGCGCCGTCGCCGCCCCCGGTGCCGACTGCACGTCCACCGGAGCCACCCCCACCACCTTCACCTACGACAGCGCGGACCGGATCGTCGACGCCGGTTACGGCTACGACAACCTCGGCCGGACCACCGCCGCCCCGGGCAGCACCAACGCGTACTACGCGAACGACCTCGCCCACCAGCAGACGGCCGGCACCCTGCGCCAGACCTGGCAGCTGGACTCCGCGCTGCGCTACCGCTCGTGGACGACCGAGACCGGCAGCGGCTCCAACTGGACCCAGACCGCGTCCAAGGTCAACCACTACAGCGGTGACGGCGACAGCCCGCGCTGGATCACCGAGGACATCACCACCGGCGCCGTGACCCGGCACATCACCTCCGCGACCGGCGCGCTGGCGGCCACCACCGGCAAGACCGGCGACGTGGTCCTCCAGCTCACCAACATCCACGGCGACGTCGCGATGCTGCTCCCGCTCGACACGTCCAAGGCCCCGGTGGCCCTGGACGCCGACGAGTTCGGAAACCCGCGCACGGGACAGCAGTCCGCCCGCTACGGATGGCTCGGCGGTCAGCAGCGTTCCGCCGAGACGGTGACCGGCACCATGCTGATGGGCGTACGCATGTACAGCCCCGCCACCGGGCGCTTCCTCACCTCGGACCCGGTGTACGGCGGCTCGGCCACCGCGTACGACTACGCCAACCAGGACCCGGGCAACCAGTTCGACCCCTCGGGCCGGATGGCGTACGTCCGCACCTGCGGAACCAGCTGGAGATGGTGGGGGTACACGTTCTCGTGCACCTTCTACGTCACCCGATTCCACACCAAGATGCTCAAGGAGGACCTCGGCACCCTGGGCGCCGCCGGCGCGGCAATCGCCGAGGCCTACCTGTGCCAGCGCCTCACCCACCCCGTCGCGATCGGCGTGTGCGTCGCGCTCGCCTGGGCCTACACCTGGTGGGCGGTCCACAACATCAACGCCGCGGCGGAACGCGGCGGGTGCTTCACCTGGACGATGGGAGCCACCGTCGGCTGGGGCTATGTCTGGGGCTGGGCCCGACCGGGCCCCCACGCCCCACCACCCGAGCAAAGGAAAGGCAAGTGATGCCGCGTGCGGCAC
Source organism: Streptomyces sp. NPDC006430 (assembly GCF_040612395.1). Lineage (NCBI taxonomy): Bacteria > Bacillati > Actinomycetota > Actinomycetes > Kitasatosporales > Streptomycetaceae > Streptomyces > Streptomyces sp. NPDC006430. The sequence goes on along the minus strand of NZ_JBEXQA010000012.1, from coordinate 1,909 downwards.
ACGGAAGGAAATATCGAACTGCGGCTGACCGCCGCGCAGTTCGCGGTTCCGGTCGTCCTGGGCTTCGCCCTGGCGACGGGTCTGCTCCACCTGGGCCTGCGGTGGACCGCGGACCCCATGACGGCCGCCGAACTGCGGGACTGCGCGTACGCGGCCGGCGCGGGTGTCGTGGGCGCGCTGGTCCTGCCGCGCCTCAGGGGCGCCCGGCTGACCCCCGAATGCCTAGCGGCCTTCACGGCCTTCGGGCAACGGGAGCGCCGCATCCCCTGGGCGGACATCGCGGGCATCGACGTCCACCGCACCGCCGGGGTGCGCCGCGTGAGCGTCTGCCTCGTGACCGGCGAATGCCTGACCCTGGCGGCCCCGATGTCGTTCCTCGACCGCCGGTTCGACGCCCGCGTGGCGGAGCTGACCGGCTGGTGGGAGACCCATCGGCCGTGAGCGGCATGCAGCAGGCCCCCTCCGGGCGATGCTTGGGTTCTAGTGGTCGTTGCAACACCCCAGCTCAGGGGATGCAATGGACTTCGAGATCCGCGAGAGCCGCAAGGAACAAGGGCCCCGGAAGCTGCACCGGGAACGGGAGGAATACTTCCGGCTCGTGCAGCTGGGATTTGGCAACGTAGAAGCAAGCCGACGCGTCGGCGTCAACCCCCGGACCGGCCGTGAATGGCGTAACGGTCGGCCCGAGGGCCGCAAGAAGCGGCCGAGGCCGCCCGCGCATCTGGTGCGGGCGGCCTCCGCGCCGTCCCGCTACCTCTCCGAGGCCGACCGGATCCACATCGCCGACCGGTTGCGGGAGAAGGCCACCGTCCGCACGATCGCGGCCGAGCTGGACCGCAGCCCGTCCACGGTCAGCCGGGAGATCCGCCGCAACAGGCACCCCGTGGGCGGCCAGTACCGGCCGCACGCGGCCCAGGCCCGGGCCGATGCCCGCCGGCCCCGCCCCAAGCCGGGGAAGATCGGCCAGAACACCGCACTGCGGGACTTCATCCAGGACGGACTCGACCTGAAGTGGAGCCCGGAACAGATCTGCGAGAGTCTGCGCCGGACGTTCCCCGACCGGCCGGAGATGCACGTGGTCCACGAAACGATCTACCAGGCCCTCTACGTCCAGGGCCGCGGCGAACTCCGCCGCGAGTTGGCCCGGGCCCTGCGGTCGGGACGCGCCCGGCGCATACCACGCCGCCAGGCCCAGCAGCGACAGCCCCGCTTCTCCACCCCCATGGTCATGATCAGTGAGCGTCCGGCCGAGGTGGAAGACCGGGCCGTGCCCGGCCACTGGGAGGGCGACCTGATCATCGGCAAGGACAACGGCTCCGCCATCGGCACGCTCGTCGAGCGCGCTACTCGCTACGTCATGCTCCTGCACCTCCCGGACGGCCGCAGCGCGGAACACGTCCGCGACGCCCTCGTGGCAACGGTCAAGACGCTGCCCGCCCACCTGGTTCGCTCACTGACCTGGGACCAGGGCTCCGAGATGGCCGCCCACGGCGCCTTCACCGTCGCCACCGACATCCCGGTCTACTTCTGTGACCCGGCCAGCCCCTGGCAACGGGGATCGAACGAGAACACGAACGGCCTGCTCCGGCAGTACTTCCCCAAGGGCACCGACCTGTCCGCCCACAGCCGTCAACACCTCGACGCCGTCGCCGCCGAACTCAACGGCCGCCCACGCAAAACGCTCGACTGGGAAACCCCAGCCGAGCGCCTGCATAAACTGCTCGCGGCCTGAACAACCGACCACGTGTTGCAACGACCCCTAGAAACCGCCATGCCCGGAGGGGGCCTGCTGCTGTGCGTACCGTCAGCCCTAGCCTCGTGCTTTCATGAAGCACGGTGTCCGACAGGTGATCAGGTAAGCGAAAAGTGCCTCTGACCAGCAAGAATGAGGATTGTCGAGGTCCTTGTT